>JBCCNG010000336.1:0-5395 GCA_039025955.1 Cyanobacteria bacterium P01_C01_bin.72
CATCACCTTTAAAGCATTTTGAAAATTTGCAAGACCCCCGAACAGAGTAGTAGTGCTACTCCCTTATTGCTATAACTAGAGCTTATTCAATGCTGACATTAGCGCCTGCTGTCCAGCTACCTGATATACCTGAGTCAAATATTGCTGTACGGCATCGGCATCGGCGGGAGACAAGGGTATTTCCCCTAGAATATCTGATACTGTTTTTTGCTCCATCGGTGGCACAATTGCTACCAACCCAGACTCCAGAGGTGCATCATATTGCCAAAAACCTTTGGCTTCTGCCTGAATATCCTGAGCCACAGTTAAATTGAGCTTGGCAACGATAGATTCTGGCAGCGGGTTCTGAAGGGTCTTTTTGGCTTTTTGACTGCGAATCTGCCTTAAACGCTCGATAATCTGGTTTTTTGTCCGTCCCCGAAGCTGAAAGATAATAAAGGGATCTTCACTAAAGCGATCTGCTAGCTGATAGTACACTGCTGCAATATGCTTACAAGGGTTGGCTTTGTCGGGACAGGTACAGCGCGATCGCACGTCGTTAAGAGTGAAAGGAAACAGGCTCAAACCACTAGCGGTAAAAACTGCTTCAATGGTTTCGGGCATTTCCCCCGCCAATAGCTGGGCCGAGAATACCGCCTTTTCCGACATCTTGGTAATGACAAAATTCCAGTCTTCATTACTAAAGGAATCGAGGGAAAGAGACACCCGATAGGGCTTACTATCGCTCCCCTGTACCTCTGCTTTGGCTCGGGAATTGGCAAACTCCATGCTAAGAACATTGCCCTCTCTAGCATAGCTACGCCCTCTTTCTAGGCGTTTTTTAAAGCGATAGGAGGCTAGTAAGTCTAACCAGCGTTCTACCCACCATTCTTGCTTTTCTACTTCAAAGTTAGTCATTTTTTAACAGCTCTCGGCTTTAGGCTATTAGCTCTCGGCTACTGATGATTTAATGATCTTAATTACTATTTATGTTTATGATCTAGTTTCTCACCTTATAAAAAGTTTCTAGGCTATCGATATCGCCCACAAAGCGCCAGTGCCAAGGTTCGTAGCTGACACCCTGCTTATTATTAGGAGGAAAAGAAAGTTCAAAACTATATTTTAAAGCATTTTGCTCCAGCCAACGAAAAGCAGCAGTATCGCCAAAGCTCGTTTCTAAATTGGTTTCAGGGGCATTGGCATCACCAATATCTATTGCATACCCCGTATGATGTTCGCTGTACCCTGGAGGGGCGCTTACTTCCGCTCTTTTTACGGCATCTTGGACTCGCTGCTCTTTAATGCCAAAGAATAGTTGCTCTTGGATTGCGACATCACGAAAGCCTGAGAGTGCGGTGAGGGTAATTCCCTCGGCTCTTGCCGCTGCCTGCATTTGCAGGAATTTATTCGCGGCAGCAGGACGCATTTTTATCCTACCATCAGCGGTCACGGGGATTAATTCGGATACGGGGGCAACGTCATAGGGTAGATGTCCCAGCAGATCGATTGGTGCTGGGGCTGGAGGTGTTACAGCAGTGGGTGCTGGTTCTGGCTCGGATTTGCTGACGGGTGAGGGAGATTCTACAGGGGGATTACTCACTAGCGGTTCGGCTGGTTTACTTCCTCCTAAGAAGCGGAGCGAGATAAATCCTAAAATGCCCAGCAATAATACTCCACTAGTCAATAGAGGTAAGGGCAATCCCGTCTTTTGAGGTAGCTCCGCATTTTCTCTGATTGCCTCTGGAATTTCAATTTCTTCCATCATTTACTCAACAACTAGTAAGTGTGTTTGCTAATTATTAGTCTTTTGTGCCACATTGTCTCGTGTTGCAGCCATACATACAGCTTGTGCCACGGCTGATGACACTCTGGGATCAAATACAGAGGGAATAATATGCTCGCGATCTAAATCGGCATCATCAACCAAACCAGCGATCGCCTTTGCCGCCTCTAGATACATATTGGTGGTAATTGCCGTCGCTCGACAGTCTAGAGTCCCTCGGAAAACCCCAGGAAAGGCTAACACATTGTTTATTTGATTGGGATAGTCACTCCGCCCCGTCGCCATGACCGCTACGCGCTCATAAATTAGTTCTGGCTGAATTTCGGGAATCGGATTTGCCATGGCAAAGACAATAGGCTGCTCTGCCATCGTCTGCACCATTTCGGGAGTGACAACTCCTGGGGCGCTGACTCCCAAAAAGATATCCGCATTTTGCATGGCAGCAGCAAGATTCCCCGACTCGGTTACGGCAAACTGCTGTTTACTAGGGTTTAAATTATCTCGTTGAGTAGAGACAATTCCCCGAGAGTCACACAGAACGATTTGACTTACTCTTGCCTTGCGCAACAGTAAGGCGATCGCAATTCCCGCTGCTCCCGCACCGTTGATGACAATTTTAACCTGAGTTAGCTCTTTGCCAACTAATTTGAGCGCATTATACAAAGCCGCCAAAACTACGATCGCTGTACCGTGCTGATCGTCATGGAATACGGGAATATCTAGCTCCTGACGCAATCGCTGTTCAATTTCAAAACAACGGGGGGCAGCAATATCTTCTAAGTTAATGCCCCCAAATACGGGCGCAATTTCTTTAACAGCCTTAATAATTTCTTCTGTATCCTGAGTGTTGAGGGCGACGGGAAATGCGTCGATTCCCGCAAATTTTTTGAACAGTAGGGCTTTACCTTCCATTACGGGTAGGGATGCCTCTGCTCCCAAATTACCCAAACCCAGCACGGCGCTACCATCGGTGACAACCGCCACGGTATTACTTTTAATCGTCAGGTCGTAAACTTTAGCGGGGTCTTCGGCGATCGCTCGACAGATTCGACCCACTCCTGGGGTATATGCCATGGCTAGATCGGATTGCGAATTGAGGGGCAGTTTACTCTCAACGCTGATTTTGCCCCCCTGATGAATGGAAAAAGTGCGATCAGTGTAGTCGATGACCTTGACGCGGGGTAGACTCTTAATCGCCTCAATAATTTTATCTCCCTGTTCGGTACTTGAAGCATCAATCATCAATTCGCGGTGGGTAAACTTGAGATTGCGCTGAAGTAAGACAATATCTCCTAAGCTGCCGCCGTGGGTTGCGATCGCACTCATAACGGAGGCTAAAGCACCAGGGCGATTGGGAATTTCTAACTCGATCTTGAGGCTAAAGCTGGCGCTGGGGTTTAAATCTACCATTGTTTATTTATCTTAAAGAGTTAAATATTGTAGAGCTTTTCGTCTTGCTCATACTGTGATTAGTTGGTAGGGACAGAGATCTACCTCTATGGATTAACAACCGAAGATTTAGTCATCAAAACTCGATAGACGGGCAAATTTTGCCCCAGGACATATAGCTCTCTTTCTGTGGCTACGGGTAAAGGATTGTAATATAGCCATTCCTGTGGGTGTTTGGGAGTTAAATGAGGATTAGTGCTAAAGCGATCTCGCATTTCTACCGCAACTTCTTTGATATCTGACTGTAAAAACACATCTCCCCCCATTGCCAGGTAATCTACGAGCACATCCACTAAGTCTGGCTGCACTACGCGACGTTTATTATGCTTTTTTTTAAACCAAGGATCGGGAAACTGCACTGAAATAGTTTGCAGACTGTTAACGGGCAAAGATGCTAACAATACCTGTGCCGAACAATTCATGTTGCCAAACAGATAGTGCAGATTAGTCAATCCTAATTGATCTCGCTCTTGGTTAGCTAGAGTTACCAGCGGCTGGCGAATTTCAATCCCCAGATAATTAGTTTCAGGATGCTGCTGTGCCATTGCCAGAAGAAACTTGCCCTTAGCGCAGCCAATATCTAGGTGAATCGGCAGATCTACCCGAGCAAAAACTTGTTCCCATTCTGGTACAGCCAAGGGCTGTTGAAACTTCCTGCTGAGGGGATTAACGTGTTGACGAATGCGGGGAGACATAAAGAAAAAAACTACAGGTGATCGCCAAATAAGACTCTAAAAAACAAGGGTCGGGAAATTTAAGATTCTAATTCTAGGATTCCTTCGTATTGATGCCAATTACAGTGCCGCTAAAGTCATAAATATTACCCTGTAGCTGGATCGACGAACCTATTTTAATCTTTTTACTGCCGCTCAAAACATAGCCACCGTTAGTGACTTCGGCTTTACCACCTAAGGTAATCAGTAAGTCTTTGATCATCGCTACTTCAGGACGAGGATCGGGCAAAGCTTTAACCGTACCGTCTGGCTGGGGTACAGGGGTGGTGCGGGGCAACACTTGACTATTCATTAAATCTACTTTGCCTGCGGGTTGATTGCGAATGACAATATCCGCTTTCTTGTCTGGTGCAAATTCTTTTGCCAAGATATTATAGTCACCAACGCTTAATCCTCGAACTAAAACCTTCACCTCAATGGGCTTTTGTTTAGTTTGAGCAACGATTTTATTAGTGTATGGTGTTCCAGGAGAAAAGAAAACTCCCACAATAACCAGTAAGATTATACAGGCAGCAGCTAAGTCCAGCAGACTCAACTTCCCAAATAGTCTTCCTTTCGAGTCAATGATCTTCATAATTAGCTGTCGAAATCTTCGATGTCCTGAATTATTTGCGTTTATATTATGTCACTTGTGAACGGATTTTAAGTTGCAAGTCATCAGCAGGATTGATGCAAAGAAACAAATATTTTTCTGAAGTTGTTTGGACTTTAACAAAGAAAGCCCGATGAGGTTGTATAGAGAATTAGATTCTTCTCTAAAATCTAAAATATTAAAATTGGAATTTTGATACGGTCTTGCCCGCAATCGAAATTCAGCTAAGTTTATTAAATCAAAATTATTAAATTAATATGCTTCAATCAACTGAAAATCGCCATCATGACTTATTAGAAATCTTGATCGCCGTTGCCTGGATTGACGGCGAAATACAGGCTGAAGAGAGAGTGTTTTTAGAAGAAATTGCTTTGGAGCAAAACCTAATCTCAGCCGCAGAATTAGAGAATTTATTAACACAACAGCAAAATTATTCAGCCGCAAAGTGCTATGAGCTTTTGGAGCAGTATTTAGGTGCTACTCCCAATCCTGCCGACTACGATAATCTGCTGACTGCCGTGAGCAAGTTGATTTATAGTGATGATGATATTGCCACGGAAGAAGCGGCAATCTTAACCAGAATGCAGAACTTAGATCCCCAAAACGCTAATAATCGCTCTACTTTAGATCGGGTAATTGGCAAGATTCAAAAACTATATCAAGCTGGTTTACAGAAGAGTAATTAACAGTCTTCCTCTCGGCTAATAGATGAATTTTCTGCTCCCGAATTCAGGTTAGTTAGATAATCTACGATCGCTCGTTCCCTAGTCTGAGATCAAGATAAACCAAAATAAAGGCAATCGCCAATAAAACGGTAGCAGCAGCAGCAGCGTAGCCAAACTCAAAACGAGCAAATGC
>JBCCNG010000337.1:0-5365 GCA_039025955.1 Cyanobacteria bacterium P01_C01_bin.72
AAAACCATATGAAGCTGAGGCAAAAACTTTTTGCCAATTAGAAGCTGACAGATCGTATCAGTAGCATCGTTGCCATCTACTTCCACTGCTCCCCAAACCATCCCTTCAAAACGAGTATTGGTGCAGACGATACCTGATATGTTGACTTTCTGTCGCTGATGACGCTGAAACGGTCCATCATCAAAGCCAATAACTCTAATCTGCTTTTTCCTGCGTACTAAAGTTGCTAAATCCATAGTTTAACCCATGTAGGCGAAGCTCGATAAAGTGCCAGCGTTTCACCAATGCTGGATGTTAAATGTTGAATGCTAAATGTTAAATGAAATGGGTAGATATCCCTAAAGTCAGTGGCAAGAGGCAAATGGTAGAATTATTACGAGTTATTAAATATTGCTGCCTAACTAATAATCAGGGATTAGAAAGCAAATATTCAGTCAGAGATTACACCGCTTGAAAACCCCATGGGTCTGAGTCTTGTTCTACGAGACAATGGCGCATAAGCGCCTCAAAAGAATAAGCTGCTCTGATTGTTAATCAAAATAGGAATACGGTTTATACATAAAGAAATACTATGCTGAAAAGACTGTTGGGCGACCCCAATGCACGAAAACTTAAGAAATTTCAGCCTTTGGTGGCGGAAATCAATCTAATTGAAGAAGACATCAAAGATTTATCTGACGAAGATTTAAAAGCAAAGACAGGCGAATTCCGCGAACAGTTAGCGAAAGCGAAGAGTGATGATGAGATCAAGGATATTCTTGATGACATTTTGCCCGAGGCTTTTGCCGTAGTTAGAGAAGCCGCAATTCGTGTATTGGGTATGCGTCATTATGACGTGCAGTTGCTGGGCGGCATAGTATTACATAAAGGGCAAATTGCCGAGATGAAAACTGGGGAAGGAAAAACCTTAGTTTGTACTCTTCCGGCATATCTTAATGGCTTGACAGGCAAAGGGGTTCACGTCGTTACGGTTAATGATTATCTGGCTCGCCGAGATGCGGAATGGATGGGACAGGTTCATCGTTTCTTGGGTTTATCTGTTGGTCTAATTCAATCGGGGATGAATCCTAGTGAAAGAAGGAAAAACTACGCCTGTGATATTACCTACACCACCAATAGCGAGTTAGGCTTTGACTATCTGCGGGACAATATGGCTGTTTCGATGGAAGAAGTGGTGCAGCGTCCTTTTAACTACTGTGTGATTGACGAGGTAGATTCCGTATTAGTTGACGAAGCAAGAACACCTCTAATTATTTCGGGACAGGTAGAGCGTCCCACAGAAAAGTATCTTCAGGCGGCTCAGGTTGCGGCTCAGTTAGTACCCCAAGAAGAGTATTACGACGAAGAAGTAAACGGCGAGGAAGGAGTTGGTGATTATGAGGTAGACGAAAAAGCACGCAACATCCTCATGACCGATGAAGGTTTTGCTCGGGCAGAAGAAATTCTCGGTGTAACTGACCTCTACGATCCTGAAAATCCTTGGGCGCACTATATCTCCAACGCCATTAAAGCTAAAGAACTGTTTACTAAAGACGTAAACTACATGGTGCGTAACGACGAGATTGTGATCGTCGATGAATTTACAGGACGGGTACTTGCAGGGAGACGCTGGAGTGATGGTCTGCATCAGGCAATTGAAGCCAAAGAAAGCGTACCCATTCAGAAAGAAACGCAAACTTTAGCCAGCATTACCTACCAAAACTTTTTCCTCCTCTATCCCACCCTGGCAGGGATGACGGGTACAGCTAAAACTGAAGAAACTGAATTTGAAAAAGTTTATAATCTCCAGGTGACAATTATCCCCACCAACTTATCTCCTAAGCGGGCTGATTTACCTGACGTGGTATTTAAGCAAGAAATTGGTAAGTGGCAGGCGGTAGCCGAAGATACTGCCAACATGCACGAAAAGGGTCGTCCTGTCCTAGTCGGTACAACTAGCGTAGAAAAATCTGAGCTAATTTCTCATTTGCTACGGGAGAAAGGAATAGAGCATAATCTCCTCAATGCTAAACCCGAGAATGTCGAGCGAGAATCAGAAATTGTAGCACAAGCTGGACGTAAGACTGCCGTAACCATCGCTACTAATATGGCGGGTCGTGGTACAGATATTATTCTGGGTGGTAATGCTGACTACATGGCAAGACTCAAAGTCAGGGAGTATTTTATGCCCAAGCTGGTTACTCCCGAAGACGATAACTTTATGGCAGGGGTAGCAGGGATTAACCTGGGCAAAGATGCTGCTAAAGGTTTTGGCGGTGGTAACAGCGGCAAGCAAAAAACCTGGAAAGCTTCGCCCCAAATCTTCCCCACTGAATTATCTACCGAAGCCCAGAATTTACTTAAGGAAACCGTCAAGTTTGCCGTCAAGCAGTATGGAGAACAAAGCTTACCTGAATTAGAGGCAGAGGAAAAAATTGCGGTGGCGGCAGAAAATGCCCCCGTAGACGACCCTGTATTAGAAAAACTGCGGTCAGCTTATAAAGCGGTGCGTAAGGAGTATGAAGTCTTTACTGATGCTGAACACGATGAGGTGATTGAGAATGGCGGTCTACACGTAATTGGTACAGAACGTCATGAATCTCGTCGAGTAGACAACCAGTTGCGGGGACGGGCTGGGAGACAGGGTGACCCTGGTTCAACTAGATTTTTCCTTAGCCTACAGGATAACCTACTGCGGATCTTTGGCGGCGATCGCGTGGAAAAATTGATGAATATGATGCGAGTTGAGGACGATATGCCCATTGAGTCCAAAATGCTCACTAACTCCCTCGAAGGGGCGCAGAAAAAGGTAGAAACTTTCTACTATGACACCCGTAAGCAGGTATTTGAATATGACGAGGTAATGAACAACCAGCGTCGCGCTATCTACGCCGAACGTCGTCGGGTACTGGAAGGATTAGACCTTAAGGAACAGGTGATTCAGTATGCGGAGAAAACTATGGGGGAAATTGTTGATGCCTACGTCAATCCAGAATTACCTCCCGAAGAGTGGAAACTGGACAAAATGGTCGATAAAGCTAAAGAGTTTATTTATCTTTTGGAAGATGTTGAGCCAGAACATCTCGAAGACATGACCGTTAATGAGATGAAAAACTTCCTTTGTGAAGAAGTTCGCAAGGCTTACGACATTAAAGAGCATCAGATCGATAGTATGCAGCCTGGTTTGATGCGTCAGGCAGAAAGATTTTTTATTCTGCAACAGATTGATACTCTCTGGCGAGAACACCTCCAGGCGATGGATGCTCTACGAGAGTCGATTGGCTTACGGGGTTATGGACAAAAAGATCCTTTGATCGAATACAAGCAAGAAGGGTACGAAATGTTCCTAGAAATGATGATTGATATTCGTCGTAACGTTGTCTACTCTCTATTCCAATTCAAGCCTCAACCCCAACCCCAACCCCAGCCTGTGTCTTAAAGGATGATCCTGTACGGCTATAATTTCTCTAATTTCTCTGAAAAACTGTTATGAAATGTGTAGCTGTACAAGTACTCTGGGGTGATTCTGTTTTCAAAGATGTATAAAATTTGATAGCCTAAGTTAATAAGCTTTGGGAACGGAATCAAGAGCGTGGAAATATCAATTGGTCGCGGAAAACAGGCTCGCAGAGCCTATGGATTTGATGAAATCGCATTATCCCCTGGAGTGCGTACTCTAGACCCTAGTCTGGCAGATACTACTTGGGAAATTGGCGGAATCAGCCGCGAAATACCGATCCTTGCTAGTGCGATGGATGGCGTGGTTGATGTAAAAATGGCAGTTTTACTTTCCCAGTTGGGATCGATTGGGGTTTTGAACCTAGAGGGAATTCAAACTCGATATGAAGACCCAGAACCGATTTTAAGCAAAATTGAGTCTGTCGGTAAGGATGAATTTGTGGGTTTGATGCAGAAGCTTTATGCCGAACCTGTCAAACCAGAATTAATTACCAAAAGGATACAAGAAATCAAAAGCCAAAATGCGATCGCCGCAGTGAGCTTAACCCCCGTAGGAGCAAGCAAATATGGCAAAATTGTTGCTGAAGCAGAAGCAGATTTAGTCTTTGTTCAGGCAACGGTAGTCTCAACGGATCACCTATCTCCAGAAGCGATTGCTCCTCTAGATTTGGCTACTTTTTGCCAGTCAATGCCGATGCCCGTAGTGTTAGGCAACTGCGTCACCTATGAAGTTGCTCTCAAGCTAATGAAGGCAGGAGCGGCTGGAGTATTAGTTGGCATTGGCCCTGGTGCAGCTTGTACCTCCCGTGGTGTATTGGGTGTAGGTGTTCCTCAGGCTACCGCTACCGCTGACTGTACTGCCGCACGGGATGACTATTATGCGGAAACAGGTCGCTATGTGCCTGTAATTTCTGACGGTGGGATTGTCACAGGGGGGGATATTTGCAAATGTCTTGCCTGTGGTGCAGATGCGGTGATGATTGGCTCACCCATTGCCCGTGCTGCCGAAGCGCCAGGAGGGGATTTTCACTGGGGTATGGCGACTCCTAGCCCCGTACTGCCTCGTGGCACAAGAATTAAGGTAGGAACAACAGGGACAATTCGCGAGATATTGATTGGCCCTGCCAAGCTAGACGATGGGACACATAACCTACTGGGAGCAATCAAGACCAGTATGGGAACTCTGGGGGCAAAAGACCTCAAGGAAATGCAGCAGGTGGATGTGGTGATCGCTCCCTCGCTGCTAACGGAAGGAAAGGTTTATCAGAAAGCGCAACAGCTTGGCATGGGTAAATAGAACTTTTGTCTAGATTATCACTAATTATTTTTTAGCAATTGTCCAGGGAGTTTAGTTTTTCTAGCTCCTTTTTTTGTATTTTCTGATTCAGAGCGATCGCTATCTCAGACTCAAAATCCAGTAAATTCGTTTAATTATTTTTTTGAATAATTTAACTGCGGAATGTCGGGTAAAACTTTAACAGCGTAATGGTTGTCTTATCTCCGCCCACCTCTACTAGTTACTCGCAAAAACTGCCGTTTTTGGCTCAGATTAATCTGCAAAAAATAAGAGTTAAAGGTGTAAATTCTATTGGATTTTTGTGCCACGCTTGTATATGAAGTAGCCCTAATCTGGGATGTTCGACGAATTCTATCCCTCTTTCATCAGTCTAGGCAGAAGGGGAGCAGGTCATTTTTGTTAGAACAAAAGAACTAACTGTAAGATAAGGTATTATGGCAAAAAAAATCAATGACACCTGAAGAGAAAAAAGAGTTAGGCAAACATCTCAATGCGATCGGGAAAATTCTTTATAAGCAAACAAAACCTGAGCAAGTAAAGACGCAGCGCATACGCGCAGATCGTCGTCTTGCGACGACTGGGAAAGCTTTGCTTTCCGCGCTAAAATCGAGGAAACAGTTAGAGAGCAGG
>JBCCNG010000338.1:0-5362 GCA_039025955.1 Cyanobacteria bacterium P01_C01_bin.72
ATTAATAATAGATTTAATACGTCTGATGTGAATTAAAAGCTTTAAAATTCGTTGTTGACGATGCAAAAGATTAAGTGCAAACTCGGGTTAACTTATGCTTTCATGCATTGACTTAGCGAAGATCTTGGAAGCTGATAGCTGATAGCTAAAAACTAGCTAATTTGAACGAAGCTGTCTTGGTGAGCATTACATGCGGCTAAAGCCTTTGTTTGCGCCTTTCGGCGAACGGCGCATTCGCGCCAGCGCTGCGAAGCAGCTTTGAGCCGATAGGCTCTGTGGGTCTCACCGCCAATCCACATTAGGCGTATTTAATAGTCAAACGACAACTCTTAAAGGACTCCGGCGTTACCCAAACCTAAGATCATTCCTGCTCCCAAGATATGACCCAGGCTAGTAGTTGCTAGTAATTCGGGGATCCCAAAGTTGTCCCAAACTTCTGGCTTCGGTACAGGTAAGTTAGGACCCTGCCCAGAATTTTGGATTGCATAACGACCAACCGCTACACAAAATAAGTTAGACATAATCATTACTATGGCTACGGACGGATTCCAATCAATCGTTGTAGGAGTAGATTGGATTGCCAGAATAAAGTTAGATATCATGATAAGTCTAGTTTCCTTTGCTGATTAAATATTGTTTTTGGGTAGTTTTGTTTATAGGAATTATAAAAATCTCTCTGTGCAAAACGATGTTTCTTTTAAATAATTAACAGTAAGTCAAACTTTTACAACCAAAATCTCTGATTAACTAGTTATAGAACCGATGCGAGTTAAAATATGCGGAATTACCCAGATTGAGCAGGGTAAGGCAATTGTTGAGTTGGGAGCAAATAGCATTGGTTTTATCTGTGTGGCTCAGTCTCCCCGCTACGTTGACCCGGAGCAGATCAAAGCGATCTCTACTGCTTTACCGACTCCAACTGTTACCGTAGGAGTCTTTGCCAATCACTCAGTCGCCGCCATCGTTTCCACCGTCGAACAGGGAGAGCTTACGGCAATCCAGCTACATGGTGCCGAGTCTCCCGAATTTTGTCGTCAGCTACGTCAAGAGATTAACCCAGAAATTGAGTTGATTAAGGCTTTTCGGATCGCATCAGCTCAATCTTTAGCTCAGACCACTGCCTATACAGAATATGTAGATACACTCTTGCTAGATGCGTATCATCCGCAAATGCTGGGGGGTACTGGTCATACCATCAACTGGCAAGATTTAACTCAATTCCAGCCCTCTATTCCCTGGCTACTAGCAGGAGGGCTAACTCCAGATAATGTGGGTCAGGCTTTAAGCCGACTAAAGCCCGATGGGATCGATCTTTCTAGTGGGGTAGAGCGATCGCCAGGAGACAAGGATTTAAGCAAGGTAGCACAATTACTGACGGCGGTTAACCAGGCAGTTAAATGACTAATAATTAAATCATTAATAATTAATGCTCAATCATTGTTTGCCGTGAGATAATAATAAATTTGCACCATAGTTAGCTTATTTATGAAAGTACTAGTAGTCGGCAACGGCGGTAGAGAACACGCTCTGGCTTGGACATTACTACAGTCGGCTAATGTAGAACAGGTGATTTGTACCCCTGGCAATGGCGGTACTGCTGTCATGGATAACTGTTTAAATCTGGCGATCGCCGTAGATGATTTTGCAGGCATTGCTCAGGCGGTTAGGGAACAGGATGTTTCTTTGGTGGTAGTCGGCCCCGAAGTTCCTCTTTCCTTGGGGATTGTTGATTATCTGCAACAGCAAAACATTGCTACATTTGGACCAACTCAAGCAGGGGCAAAGATTGAATCAAGCAAATCTTGGGCAAAAGAGATTATGGTTCAGGCAAATGTCCCCACCGCTCAAGCGGCTAG
This sequence comes from Cyanobacteria bacterium P01_C01_bin.72, assembly GCA_039025955.1. GTDB lineage: Bacteria > Cyanobacteriota > Cyanobacteriia > Cyanobacteriales > Xenococcaceae > Waterburya. Next base: position 1,857 of record JBCCNG010000338.1, read on the forward strand.
CTTTACCGACCTGGCGACGGCTCAGGCATATATCCAGCAGGTTGGTGCGCCCATTGTAGTTAAGGCAGATGGTTTAGCGGCGGGAAAAGGAGTGATTGTTGCTATGACAGAAGCAGAAGCGATCGCCGCGACGGCAGAATTATTCACCGCTAATTCTAGCAAACTAGTAATTGAAGAATTTTTGACAGGCTCGGAAGTATCGGTATTAGCCGTCACCGATGGTAAAACAATCCGCCCCTTGTCTCCCGCTCAGGATCACAAACGCATTGGCGAAGGAGATACGGGCAAAAATACGGGGGGTATGGGAGCATATTCTCCTGTGCCACTGGTAACAGACGAATTAATGACTAAAATCGAACAAGAGGTTTTACAGCCTACCCTAGCTGCCCTCAAACAGAGAAATATAGACTATCGAGGCATACTCTATGCTGGGTTGATGATTACTCCCCAAGGCGAACCGAAAGTAATTGAATTCAACTGTCGCTTTGGCGATCCAGAAACTCAGGTAGTGCTACCCCTACTAGCGACCCCCCTAGATCAGATTTTTCTTGCCTGTATCACCCAAAAACTAGAACAGCTACCTCCTTTTACCTGGAAATCGGGCAGTGCCGTCTGTATTGTTGCTGCTTCTGGCGGCTATCCTGATGCCTATACTAAGGGTAAGACAATTTCGGGTATTGCTCAGGCAGAAGCAAAAGGAGCGCTCGTCTTCCATGCAGGAACAAAGCTAGAGCAGCAGGTGCTTACCGATGGCGGCAGAGTGCTAGGCGTTACCGCCCTGGGGGATGATTTCACCTCGGCTGTAGCGATCGCTTATGATGCCCTAAAATCAATTCAGTTTACCGATATGTATTATCGTCGTGACATTGGTTATCAGTATCGTTAACTATGATAGTCTCCAACAGTTTTCAAGCAAACGCATTCTAACCCTAGTCAGAGCAGCTAAAGCACCTGATTTAGTATTTTCAATCCCTAATTCCCAATAACATTGCTATATTGCCAGATTTCATCGATAGTTTTACAACACAATTGATACACTATAGTTAAAGTAACTTAACATTTATTAGCACTTGCCAATTTTGTTGACTTTTCTGACCAAAATCAAAGAAATTATTGCCCTCTGGTGGTCTGAGTTTACCCTCCAGACGAAGCTCATGGCGGCTGCCACCCTGGTTGTTTCCTTGATTATGAGCAGTTTGACCTTTTGGGCGGTGAACACCATCCAACTACAATCAAATATTAACGACACTCGCTTTGGCAGTGATTTGAGTATTCTGATTGCCTCCAACGCAGCCCCCTTGGTAGCAGAAGGAGATCTCTCGAGACTAGCGGACTTTTCCACTCGCTTCTATCGCAGTACTTCCAGCATTCGTTATATTATCTATGCCGATCAGAGTGGCAGTATCTTTTTTGGTATTCCCTACTCCCAGGCAGAGTTTGCCAATTCTCTGACTATCGAACGTCGTATTGAGCTACCCGAAAACTACGTTCACAATAGCGATCTCCCCTTTGTCAGGCAGCATCAAACACCCAATGGTCAAGTGACGGATGTTTTTGTGCCTCTACGTCATCAGGATGAATATCTGGGAGTACTGGCGGTAGGGATCAACCCCAATCCCACAATTGTAGCCTCGTCCAATCTAACGCGAGATGTAACGATCGCCGTATTTATTACAATTTGGGCAATGGTAATTTTGGGTAACGTCTTTAATGCCCTGATGATTACGCGACCGATTAAAGAGCTGCTAGTTGGGGTTAAAAATATAGCGGCAAAGAACTTTAAGCAAAGGATTAATCTACCTCTGCGGGGAGAATTGGGAGAATTGATCTCTAGCTTTAACTTGATGGCAGAAAAGCTAGAAAACTACAACGAAAAAAATGTTGAAGAAATTACTTCGGAAAAAGCCAAACTAGAAACTCTTGTCTCGACCATTGCTGATGGTGCGGTGCTGATTGATCCTCAAATGCAGATTATTTTGGTAAATCCCACGGCTAAAAGTATTTTTGGCTGGGGAGAAGATGCTATCGGCGATAATGTTCTCCATCGTTTACCTTCAGAGTTGACAACCAAGTTGACCAAGCCTCTCTATCAAATGATCGAAAGAAAAGTTGAGGCAGAAGAAGACAACGAATCTTTAACCGAAGATCATCTCCCTCATCTCAGAGATCGCGACGAATTTCGTATTTCCCTTCCCAAACCAGTCTCCAGAACCATTCGCGTCCTTTTGAGCCGAGTGGTAGACGGCGGTAGTGAAGATATTAAGGGTATTGCGATGACGGTGCAGGACATTACCCGCGAAGTAGAGCTAAATGAGGCTAAGAGTCAGTTTATTAGTAACGTTTCCCATGAACTCAGGACTCCTTTATTCAATATCAAGTCATTTATTGAAACCCTATCGGAATATGGCGAAGATTTAACCCATGTGCAGCGTCGCGAATTTTTAGATACTGCTAACAATGAAACAGATCGTCTCACACGTCTGGTTAACGATGTGTTGGATCTTTCTCGTTTGGAGTCATCTCGCACTTATGACTTAAGTGAGGTTTATTTGAGTCAACCGATTGAACAAACTCTCAGGACTTGCCAACTAAATGCCAAAGATAAAGGCATCGAATTATATCAAGAGATTGAGGATCAATTACCTGCGGTAATGGGCAATTATGATTTATTGCTGCAAGTCCTAACCAATCTGGTGGGCAACAGCCTCAAGTTTACTAATAATGGCGGAAAAGTTACCGTTCGTGCTTATAAAACTGATCCCGAATCAAACACCATCAATCAACCCGCCGTAAGAGTTGAGGTAGTGGATACGGGGATTGGCATCTCTGCCGAAGATAAAGAGGCTATTTTTGAACGATTCTTCCGTGTAGAGAATCGGGTACATACTCTGGAAGGTACAGGTTTAGGTCTTTCGATCGTCCGTAACATTATTGAAAAGCACAACAGCCGTGTCTATATCGACAGTGAAGTTGGAGTCGGAACTAACTTCTGGTTTGAACTCCCTATCTATAAAACAGAAGTGGAGTCAGCACAGAAAGCAAGGAGTATCTCAAACTCAGATTAAATAGTACATATATGAAAATTGTTTTTTTCGGTACACCAAATTTTGCTGTTCCGACTTTAAATAAATTGCTGTCGCATTCAGCAATGGACGTGGTAGCAGTTGTCACCCAACCAGATAAAAGACGGGGACGAGGTAGCAAAACTCAACCATCAGCAGTGAAGCAAATCGCTCTAGAACATGACCTGTCAGTATGGCAACCCAAAAGAATCAAAAAAGACAGAGAAACTTTGGAGCAGCTTAGGGCAACGGAGGCAGATTTATTTGTGGTGGTGGCTTATGGACAGATCTTGTCTCAAGAAATTTTAGATCTGCCCCAACTTGGCTGTATTAATGTTCATGGCTCTCTATTGCCTCAATATCGAGGTGCTGCGCCGATTCAGTGGAGTATTGTCAATGGCGATCGCCTAACGGGAATTACGACGATGCTCATGGATATTGGCA
>JBCCNG010000339.1:0-5360 GCA_039025955.1 Cyanobacteria bacterium P01_C01_bin.72
GCCAAAGCTTCTTTATTTCAAACCCGTCGAGTCATGCTGTCGGGTAAATGGTGGGAAGAGGATTTTAATGCTCTATTGGTTTATCGCTTGGAAGATCGCGCGCCGTTGGCATTGTTAGCCAGAACAAATAATCACTTGGGACAAAAAAGTAAATATCTCCTTTTCGATCCTGAAACCAAGCAGCGCATTCCTGTAACAGAAGAAGTGGCGGAGACTATTTCTCCTGAAGCTTACATGTTCTATCGTCCTTTACCACCTAAGATTACTAAGCCTTTGCAAATATTCCGCTTTGGGGTTCGGGGCTACGAAAAAGAAGTAATGGCGATCATCGGACTCGGTTTGGTTGGCTCTTTTCTGGGGATGATCACCCCCCAAGCCACTGCCATGCTAGTTAATAATGTCATTCCCGATGGTGACTTGGGCTTACTTTGGCAAATCGGTCTAGCTTTGTTTGCTGCCTCCTTTGGAAAAAGCCTCTTTCAACTAGCTCAAGGATTTGTCACCCTTAGAGTAGAAAATGCTGCCGATAGCACCCTACAACCTGCCATTTGGGATCGCTTGCTGCAACTTTCCCCCGCGTTTTTCCGTAGCTATTCTTCAGGGGATTTGCTCAACCGTTTAATGGCAGTGCGTCAAGTTAGAAGTCAAATTAGTGGGGCAACTCAGAGAACTTTGCTCAGTGGCGTTTTTGCCCTGTTTAATCTTATTTTGATGTTTATTTATAGCAGTAAATTAGCCTTTATTGCGATCGCCATAACTGCTTTGGTGATTATCGTCTCCACCGTATCTACTAGGATGTTAATTCGCAGGCAGAGACAGCAAGAAGAATTAGACGGCGATCTGACTTCTCTAACTGTAGAGCTGATTGGTGGTATTTCTAAATTACGGGTGGCAGCAGCAGAGTCAAGAGCGTTTGGTGCTTGGGCAAAACAGTATAGTCGTAAACTCCGCCTCAATAACGATATCCAAAGAATTAACGATGCTTTAGAAACCTTCTCCGAAGCCTTACCCTTAGTGAGTTCTGTCCTTTTATTTTGGTTTGCCATTTTCTTTATCCAAACAGCAACCGCCAATAATGATCCTCAAAGTTTTAATGCAGGAACTTTCCTGGCTTTTAATGCTGCCTTTGGCGTGTTCCTCGGAGGAGCAACTAGCCTCAGCAATACATTTACCGACATTCTGGAAATTGTTCCTCTCTGGGAAAGAGCCTTGCCCATCGTAGAAACTGCTCCCGAATCCAATCTAGATCAAGCTAACCCTGGAACTTTAACTGGTCGTTTGGCTCTAGATCGAGTTAACTTTCGCTATCGCGATGATGGTGCTTTAATTCTCAATGATGTTTCGGTCAAAGCCGAACCTGGTGAGTTTGTTGCCTTCGTAGGACCTTCAGGAAGCGGTAAATCAACCATCTTTCGACTGCTGCTTGGCTTTGAAAAGCCCCTTAGTGGTACGGTATCTTTTGACGGTCAAGACTTATCTGGCTTGGATATACCCGCCGTTAGAAGGCAATTAGGAGTAGTATTACAGAACGTTCGACTTTCTAGCGGTACGATTTTTGATAGTATCGCCTGCGGTGCTTTAGTAAGTTTAGATGAAGCCTGGGAAGCAGCTAAAATGGCAGGTTTTGCCGAAGACATTGAAGCCATGCCGATGGGAATGCACACCATCGTCAGCGAAGGGGGTGGCAATCTTTCGGGAGGACAAAAGCAACGTTTATTGATTGCTCGTTCTTTGGTCATGAAACCCAAAGTGATTTTGATGGACGAAGCCACAAGTGCTTTAGACAATCGTACTCAAGCTATTGTGACTGAAAGTTTGGATCGAATGAATGCAACCCGTATTGTGATTGCCCATCGTCTCAGTACTATTCGCAATGCTGATCGCATCTATGTAATTGAGGCAGGAAGAGTCGTTGAATCGGGTAACTATGACCGACTAATGTCCCAAGATGGACTCTTTGCCCGACTAGTTGCTAGACAGGTAGATTAGTCAACTTGATTTTTGTTTACTTGATCATAATTAGGAGAATATGTCGTGTTAAATTCTGGATTGTATTTATACTTGCTACAGCAAACTTTTGATAGTGCTGAAGCTACTCGCTACAGCGTCGGTTTAATTATTATTTGTCTGGTTTTACTACTTTTACTCTGGCTACCAGATATATTACACAAGTCTTGAGTAAATCAAATTTGCTAAAAATATTGATATGGCATTTTCTAGTCTAATGAAGTGCAATAACAACAGTGAGTGAGTGAAGTAAGCATGAATGTCACCAACAGAAACAGCAGCAAATGCTTGTTCAATTCATAGCCAGATAAATAAATGTTTCAGAGGTCTGAGGCAATCTCTCGTAATCTTTGCTTAATCGACGACGCCATGCGTGAGGCTTCGTCTCATTAGCTGCCTAGCGGTGACTGCGCCTTTGGCGCTGCTCCAACCGAATGTGCGTTCAATTCGTCATTGCTTAAGAACAACGCGAAAGCCCATTTGACAAAAGCCTCTCATTGATGCGATGGAAACACAGAAAGAAATTGCCATAATGATTAAGGACTCGGGAGTAGAGTATATTCTTAGTCTCATTTGAAATAATTGCATGTTCTATAGTAATATCTGCCATGAAAAAAGAATTTTCTAGCTCCCCAAAAAAAACCCATTTTGCTAATTGTAGTCATTTTAAATAAGAATGAGATAAATCAAACTCGTACAAATTCTTCCTAATCCCTAATCCCCAATCCCCCGAACGAGCAAATCAGAATGTATCAATATTAATTGAAACGACTATAATTGCGAGATGAATCTAAACACAGAGTTTACCTGGGAAAACGCGCAGCAAATAACAGATCGTCTATTGTTTCGCCACACGGGGAAACATCTCAGTGATATAGAAATTGTCATTTTGCGAGGTGCTTGGAACAATAAAACCTATGAAGAAATAGCGGAATTAGAAAACTATACCAGCAACTATCTCAGTAAGGATGTGGGGAATAAGCTTTGGGGAAACATCTCAGGAGCGTTAGAAGAAAGGGTATCGAAGAAAAATTTTAAAGTTGCCCTACAGAGAAAGTGGTTAGAGCAGTTTAGTAGTGCCACTAGCGATCGCCCTTCCCCCGCTCCTTTTCAGCCTCAAATATCAGCTCAATCTAACAATTTGACCTTTCCTGAAGGTTCGGTTGCCATAGATTCTCCTTTTTATCTGGATCGCGAGGGAATAGAGTCGGTTTGTTACGAAACAATGATTAAGCCAGGCTCTTTGATTCGGATCAAAGCAGCGAAATGGATGGGCAAAACTTCTTTGACTAATAGAATTTTAGAATGTGGTCGTTTCAACGAGTATAAAACGGTATATCTAGATTTCGATAGTATCGAGCGTTCGATCTTGAAAGATCTTGATAAACTGTTGCGCTGGATATGCGTGATGGTTTCCCGTCAGTTGAAGTTGGAAAATCAGGTAAAGGACTATTGGGATACTGATATTTTAGGCAGTAACGACAACTGTACTGTTTATTTTGAGGAGTATCTGTTAGAAGAGAATGAGGGTGTAATAGCTTTAGCGTTAGATAATATTGATAAATTATTTACCTATGAAGAGGTGATTGAAGACTTTTTTGGCATGTTACGCAGTTGGCATGAAAAAGCCAAAGTTGATGAAGCTTGGGCGCGACTGAGATTAATTTTAGTCCATTCTACAGAAGTATATATCCCCTTAGATATTAACCAGTCTCCTTTTAATGCGGGAGTGCCGATTTTATTAGAAGAATTTAGCTCGTCACAAGTGGAGGCTCTAGCTAAGCTATATCAATTAGATTGGGATCAGTCTGAGATAGTCGAACTGATGAATTTGGTTGGAGGTCATCCTTATTTATTGAGATTGGCAATGTATCAAATCAAAATCAATAATCTTACTTTAGAGCAATTTTTACCAACAGCCACGGCAGAAACAGGAGTTTACAGCAATCCTCTACGACGTTTATTTAATCTCTTGCAAGACTCTCCCCAACTATGTTCTATTTATGAACGAGTAGTCAAGTCTAGCGAACCGATTGAACTCAATCCCCTACAAATTTATCAGTTACACAGTATCGGTTTAGTTAAATATCAAAATAATTTAGTTGCGCCCAGCTGTAAGTTATACAGAGATTATTTTCAGCGATTTTTTTAGTTGAATAATCAAACGCAAGTTGTCAAAGAACTTTTCCAAGTATTTCGGTTTGTAGTTGTCAGCTATTATGAGAGGATATCTGTAAGAATACACTACTAGAGTAAGCAGCCAATGTCCTCCTCCTCTTCTGCAATCGTCAATTCTCTGGCAACTGATATTTTGGTGGTCGGGGCAGGACCGGCAGGAGCGACGACCTCACTATTTCTAGCCAAAGCTCAGATCCCTCACACTATCGTGGATAAAGCTCGCTTTCCCCGTGGAAAGGTTGATGGCAATGTTTATGGACAGAAAGTGGTGGAGGTGCTTAATCGAATTGACGATCGCTATGTACCAGAACTGTTGAGCCAACCAGATCGGGTGCTGGGTTGCCAGGCGGCTCAAATCTTTGCTCCCAGTGGTGGTAGCTTTCGGTTGCGATTTACGAACCCTTTACTGCCAAAGACTTCCGACACCACTGGAACTGTCGCAAGTATGCCTTTTTTTACCCTTAATCGGACTCAGTTTGATGCCTTTCTAGTGAATAAGCTAGATACCCAGTACGCTCACCCCCTCTGGGAAACAGAGCTGAACACCATTGAGAAAACGTCTCAGGGATGGACAGTTACTCTTAAACAGGCAGATAAGCAACAAAGACTGTCTCCTAAACTCATCATTGCCGCAGACGGGGCGAATTCTTCGTTTGTACAAATGCTAGGAATTAGACGACCAGAAAGGCGCTACTATGACATGATTCAGGGGTATTTTAAAGGAGTGTCTGGTTTTGAGGACGATCCACATATTGAAGGGCATTTTTTACCGCAGGTGAATCCAGGCTTTTTCTTTTTGGCTCCCTTGGCTGACGGCACTGTGAATGTTGGTATCGGTAAACCTCGGCAACTCCAACAGAAGGACAACATGGATCTGCACCAGGTATTTCAAGCCGCGATCGCTCAGCACCCTAATCTAGCGCCTCGTTTTGCCCAAAGTGAAGTTTTAGGAGAGCTAAAAGACTGGCCGGAGGTAGTCGGTATCCGCGAACGGGTGTCCTTATCCGGTGATGGCTATTTGCTGACTGGGGATGCTGCTGGACTGTGTAATCCGTTGACTGGATTTGGCACCGGCAGTGCCATGCTGTCTGGACAGGAGGCGGCGCGACAAGCGACACAAGCCATCCAAACTGGGCTATTCGATCGCACCAGCCTTATAGGCTATGATCATGCGC
>JBCCNG010000340.1:0-5342 GCA_039025955.1 Cyanobacteria bacterium P01_C01_bin.72
CGATGCTTCGCATCCAGCTCGCTAAGAGCGATCTGCCCCGAATGGGGCTGCGCCTTACCAGTCCTAAAGGATATGTTATGCCCTTGTGGTACACCTTCGGATATCGTCTTACGACGAACATGCGGCGAACTGAGCGCCTTTGTGCGCGTACGCGCTGCGCTGAGAGCTAAAAATCAGTAGACTAGAGCGAAGCTAATTCAGATAAGACGTTTAATCTCTACGACTAATGTTGGAAACAGTTAAGGAACGACAGTGGTGTCTCGGTGCTTATCCAACTGTGACAAGTTAAAGAAATTTTAAATCTGTCAAGCACTATATGTAGTGTATTAATGTTTTATTTAGCACTATATAAGCGTTCGAGAACAGTATAAAACGATCGCCAGAAGTGTGTCGAAAAAGTCACAATTGCTTCTATTACTCATTACTTGTTACTTATTACTTAAAACCAGTTGACAAACAACACACACCCTTAACTTGTCACCAATGGTGCTTATCTTGTAATTAATCGTTTTTAGCTCTACAGATAACAAATTTTCAATAGCATTAGTATTACGCATTCACTAACGCCTCTCCATCCTCACGATATTGGTAGCGACAAGTTAGTTAATCTCAGCCCTATTTCTCTGAGTCTGCGTAATCACTATTGGCGCAACTTGTGCTTAAGCGATTGTCTTGCTACTTTTTCTGTTGCTCGACTTGACCGCCACCGTCACTTTGATGATAAGTATGTCTTTAATTCTTGTGCTGGTGGGTTAATAAATATTATTGGAGATTCTAGGCAAATATCAGGTTAAGGCTTTTGCGGGGGTTAAGGCTAAATCGCCAGTTGAGTGCCTGACTATGCCCCAAGATAAGCAAATTGGAAAACAAAAAGCGATAAAATATTAAAAAAAATTAACTTTTATCACGAAAATGCGCTAAATTTTAATGTAGAGTCACATTTGTAAACCAAGTTTAACTTTGGCAAAAGTATTCACTACCATGATTGTCACGGGTTGAAATTTGGCAAAAAACATTCGTTCTCATTTTTGTTTAGACTTCTTCATTATTTATTCTTCTGGAACTCAGCAATAACATGTCAATCAATTCTCTGATCACTAAAGTTTTTCGTCCCAACGTCACCCCGAACTTCTGGCAGCAAACTTCTTGGGCAATCCTCAGAGCAGTTGTCGGAATTATGATGATCCATAATGGTACTGACAAACTAGCTAACATAGAAAGTTTTGCAGAAGCATACGTTGCCTACATTGGCTTACCTTTCCCTGTTTTCTTCAGTTATGTTGCTGCTTTTACTGAGTTAATCGGCGCTCCGTTGCTGATTTTGGGTCTTGTCACTAGACCAGCAGCGCTAGGGTTGTTCTTCACTATGTGTGTTGCCATGTATCATCACGTTTTAGTGGCTGGCTTAAGCATTCCTTACCTAGAGCTATCTGCCATCTATGCTGCATGTTTCTTGTTCTTCACTATTAATGGTGCTGGATTATTTTCTAGCGATGCCTTGATTACTAATTGGTTGGACAAATCTGCTCTTTCGCTTCAAGCAAAGAAAGTTATGTTGTTGGAAAAAAGCTTCAGTGCTTCGGAAGCTGAAACTGTTGCTACTAAATAATTTCAATTCTTATCATCAGCATTTACTCGCTGTTCAGTATTTATCGACAGTTAGAGTTAGTTAGAGTAACAATGTTCCCAAGAGCGATCGCCTGAACCAATTAAGTAAGTATCTGGCGATCGCTTTTTACTGCCTTGCAATTTGCTCCTAAAACATAATTTCCTTTGGTCATAGCTTTAATTTGTTAAAATAATGAAGTGTGGTAATAATTAAAATCAGTAAATATTCAGTTAAGAGGCATCGTCATTAATGCAAAGAAAAAGTTCTTTCAACTCCTCTCACATCATGTATCGTTCCGAAGAACTAGTGAGCGCGGCTTCTAATCGCTATCGTATTACAGTTCAGGTAGCCAATCGTGCCAAACGCCGTCGTTATGAAGAATTGGAGAACTTTGATGATCCAACTATGAAGCCTGTAATTCGTGCCATTATTGAGATGTCGGACGAATTGACCCAGCCAGAAATTATTGGCGACTAGGGGAACTAGAAATTGGTTTGAATTCAGGCTGAATTTTTCCTATTTTCAATATTTTCCATTTATCTAAATCATTGCAACGGCAGTTAAAAAGTGGTGCTGGCTGGCGGATTGGCTGGCATCCCCAAAGAGACAAATATCAGGGTTTGATTGGTGCAGAAGACTGGGCAATTGAGCTAACCAGAGCAGAGTTAGTAGATTTTCAGCAGCTTTTGCACCAGCTAGTGGACACCATGGCTCAAATGGCACAAGAGTTAATGGATGAAGAAAAAATTAGCTGTGAAGCAGAGAGTGATCTGTTGTGGATCGAAGTATCAGGCTATCCGCACCGTTACAATCTGAGAATCATTCTAAACAGCGATCGTCGTTGTGAGGGCAACTGGGGGGATGGTATTGCTCCGAAACTGCTTCTGGCACTGGATTCCCTCAATTTTATATAAGTTTTGTGTCATGAAACGTTTGAGCATATTCCTCTCAAACTGCCAGAATCAGCAAGACTAGTTCTTAGGCTGTGGGCATTGGTGACAAGTTAAGCAAAATATAGTTTTAGTCAGCGATTACTCTAACGTGCAAAGACGGACACATGCGCCAACGACTTACAAGTCTTTGTCTCGTATGACTAAAAGCTAAAAACTAAAAACCAGTTAACAAAAAGCACACAACCTTGGCTTATCACGAATGGGGTGTGAGCTTACATCAGGTGAGTTAATCAGATCACACATTTTCCCAATAGCTGAATGTTATCAAAGGAGGATAGTTTAATATTTTCCTTCTTAGATCTTATAACCGAAGATTTAAGCTAACTCTGATGAATAAAGCAGCAAAGAATACCATAAAAACCAACTTATCTGCCAGCGACATTTTAATTGTCGATGATACTGCTGATAACTTACGTTTATTATCAAAGACTCTGAGCAAAGAAGGCTATGGGGTTCGCTGTGCTATTAATGCCTCGGTGGCTCTATTATCAATTAAAACCAGAATTCCCGATCTAATTCTCTTAGATGTCAACATGCCCGACATAGATGGCTTTGAAGTATGTCAGCAGCTCAAGCAGTCGGAGTTGACCGAAGATATTCCGATTATTTTTATCAGTGCATCAGGTCACATTAATGACAAGCTCAGAGCCTTTGAAGTAGGTGGGATCGACTACATCAGCAAACCTTTTCAAATTCCCGAACTACTTTCGAGGGTCAATAATCAGCTAAACTTGCGTAATCTGCGGCATCAGCTCGTGCAAAAGAACCAATTGCTACAGGTTGAAATTTATAGTCGTATAGCGGCGGAAACAGAAATTCGCCAGCTAAATTTTGATTTAGAGCATCGAGTCAAACAGCGGACATCAGAACTACAGACAGAAATTATCCAGCGGCAAAAAATGCAGGAGCAATTAGAGTATATTGCCTGGAATAATTCTTTAACAGGCTTGCCAAACCGTCTCTGGCTGGAGAAAAAACTCAAGCAGTTATTATCTAGAGTACAAAAACAGCCCCAGGAGAAATTTACCACGATTATTTTAGACTGTAATCGGTTCAAAATTATCAACGATTCTCTTGGTCGTCAAGCTGGCGATCGCTTGTTGAAGATGGTGAGTGAACGATTGTCGGCAGAGATTTCCAGTCAAGGCGTGATTGTGACCCATTTTGGTGAAGATAAGTTTGCCATGGTGCTGACAAACATTATAGATATACGAAAAGCGATCGCCTTAGTCAAAAAAACTCAGCAGTGCTTAGGTTCAGCATTCATGCTCGAACAAAGGGAAATTTTTATTACCTTCAATATTGGCATTGTTGTCTGTGATGCCAGCTATAGTCAGGTTAATGAAATATTTCGAGCTGCGGATTTAGCAATCCAGAAGGCAAAAAGATCGAGCGGACACTACTATCAAGTTTTTGATGCCACTCTAGAAAACAATACCTTAGAAATTTTAGAAATAGAAACAGATTTACGCATTGCCCTCAAACGTCAAGAATTCTATCTTAATTATCAGCCAATTATCTCCCTCAACACGGGAACAATTACAGGTTTTGAAACTCTCGTGCGTTGGAATCATCCCCTCAAAGGTTTTATTTCTCCAGGAAAATTTATTCCGATTGCCGAACAGACCAGCTTAATTTTGCCTTTGGGAATGTGGATTCTGCAATCAGCTTGTGAGCAGATTCGACAGTGGCAGGAAAGACTAAACGGTCAGCATTCTGACTTTACCGTCAGCGTCAATATTTCGGGTAAACAGTTTGAACAAGAAGACTTTATTGAGCAACTAGACCAAATTATCCTCAATACGGGAATTGATATCAAACATCTTAAGCTTGAGCTAACAGAGACGCTGTTGATGAATAATATTGAAATTGCCGACCGTGTATTTAGTCAGCTAAGAGAACGTCAAATACAGCTAGCCATTGATGATTTTGGCACCGGCTATTCTTCCCTGAGTTATCTAGATCGTTTTCCCGTAAATACTCTCAAGATTGACCGTTCTTTTGTGAGTCGTCTCAATGAAGCCAATCAAGCCTCTATGATTGTTAAAGCAACTCTAGAACTAGCTCACAATTTAGGTTTTAACGTGGTTGCTGAAGGAGTAGAGGCGGAGCAGCAGGCAAAACAACTTCAGAGATGGGGTTGTGAGTTTGCTCAAGGATATCTTTACGCTAAACCCTTGGGTCAAGAAGCAGCTTGGCAATTTTTTGAGCGTAACTTAAAAATGGCAAATTCTCATCCGACTCAGCTACTTGTTTGAACTGTTGCAGAATGAGCGAAAGGCGAAGATGCCCTATAAATCCAGATCGCAAAATTCAGGTTTTAGCTCCCGTTCCATTAAGGCTTGGATTGCCTCTTCAGGGGTGATTTTACCCCGTAACAGTCGGTGTACCTGGCGAGCAATGGGAACAGCGATCGCTTCTAAATCGGCAATTCTCACCAAGACGTTGGTTGTATTGACTCCCTCTGCCGTGCCTTCTAGATTATCCATGATCTGCTCTAGGCTCTGACCATGAGCAAGTCCATAACCCACCTGATAGTTGCGGGATAAAGGACTATCGCAGGTGGCAATTAAGTCTCCCAGACCCGATAAGCCAAAAAATGTTTCTCCCGATGCCCCCAAGTGAGTGCCGATACGAATCATTTCGGGTAATGCCCTGGTCAGCAATGCCGCTTTAGCATTCGTGCCTAAATTCATCCCGTCGCAAACCCCAGAGGCGATCGCAATTACGTTTTTGATTGTGCCTCCTAACTCTGTGCCAATGGGATCTTCGTTGACATA
>JBCCNG010000341.1:0-5316 GCA_039025955.1 Cyanobacteria bacterium P01_C01_bin.72
ACCACAGTCAGATTCTCCAAAAAATTTAAAATTACTATAAATGCGATCGCCTTTAATAAAGCTTTTCTAAAGGTGATCTTTTGTGCTGCTTGTGCTGAAGAAGACGAGCATTAAAACGGTGAGGATGTTTGGAATCATACAGTTGTGTAGCTATATCTTTGCCAAAACTTTAATTAGTTCTGTCAGGTTAAAAGCTATGATATGTTGCAGTATAAGTACTGAAAACTATATTGCTGGTCATAGAATTTGACAGTATATTTGATCAAGATATTTAACAAAACATCCCTAATTAGATATAAACCGCGTCCATATTCAAAACTGGAGTTTCAAGGAAACCCCTTTTCCCTTTCCCCCTTTCCCTTTAACCTAACAACAGACAAGTTAAAACTAATGGTTTCAAAGTGGATGGGGTTTACATATAGACTTGCTATTACTTAAAAACTATTTATTTTTTGTTTAACTATAGACTGAGAAACATTCTAGAACGAAATTTCATCATTGTGGCTAGAGAGCATAAGCTGAATCTGCCAATCGTAAATTATTATATTAATTAAGCCTCCACACATGACCTACCGCTTTACTTTTCGCTGGAGTCGCTGGCTAGTTGTTATTGCCGCGACTTGTCTGATTACTTTTTGCATTAATCGCTGGGGACACATTCCTTCGCAAGCATCAAACCTAGCTGAAAGCCAATTAGTAACACAAGACGTTTCGGCGGTTTGGGCGAACGGCTCTTTTCCTGTGGAGAACTTCCAGTCCTATACTTCACCATTTGGCTATCGCATATCTCCTATTACAGGCAAACGCCAGTTTCATAATGGACTAGATCTAGCCGCCCCTCGTGGCAGCTATATTCGTAGCTGGTGGGGAGGCAGAATTTCTAACTTATCTGACAATACTGCTTGCGGTACATCAATAACAATACGCTCTGGTGCATGGCAACATACTTACTGTCATTTGGAAGGTCATGTTGACAGTTCCCGTAACGGTACGTTTCTGCTAGATCGCGGCGGCGGAATTCAGCTTTCTCTGGGTCAGGAAATCCCCGCAGGGGCAAGAATTGGGCGTATCGGCATGAGTGGTCGTACCACAGGGCCCCATCTGCATTGGGTACTCAAGCACAATGGTAGTTATATTGACCCAGCTTTGGTATTGAAGGAGATGTTTAAGCGTCAGACTGTCTCTTCTGCTTCTTAGTCTGTGTCCCTCTTGTGTAAATCTTAGACATGTTAGTCAGACATGGAGATTTTTAGCTTCGCGGTATCCATGCCAGGAAATCTACCGCACCATATCTAGCAAATAAGGCGATCGCACTAATGACCAGAATAGCGGGAAAGACAATTCTAGCGATTAAAATCAGGCGTTTGACTGCTAACTTATTGCTGCGTATTTCAGGTTTATTGCCTACCACCACCAGTAATAACTCTAAAATAATTAGGGCGTAGATTACATAAAAAGCATAGTCCAGAGCAACTACATAGCCAATTCCTTCGGGTAAACCTTCAAGCAAGCTTAGATGAAAGAAAACAATTGCCAGTAGAGTTCCGCTTACGGCTTCAACGGAAATTGCCTCCAGAGGTAAATACAGCAGCAGATAGGAGAGGGCGATGAAAAATAGCAAGGGCAAGAGATTTTTAATACTAAAGTTGATCGTGTCCCGCTTGATGCCAATTACCGCATTAAATCGAGAATATTGCAGGCTGGAATTGGCGTTAAATAGACGAGGATTACCTAAAGTAGAGTCATTGGTTTGAGTATCGGGGAAAAAGCTAACCTCTCTTACCTTCCAGTCGCTAATAGTGTCGAATACTTTTGCTTGCCGCCAGTTTTCCAACACTTCTTGGGCTACAGTATCTCGCATTCCCACCACATCCACTACGTAAATGAGATTTTCTCTGGTTTGATTGAGATGGCGGAATTTAACAGCTAATTTCTGGCGGTCAAAGGGATAGTCATGAAACCAAAATTCTTCCTGAAAGTCGGCTTTAACCCGGTAGACGCGGTATTTTACGCCGTCAACCTCTTCTTGGTTGATTGGCTCATCTAGTTCTAGCTTCTCCCCTGAATCCATCCGATTTGTACCGTAGTTAATAAATTCAATGTTGTCCGCGTCAATATCTCCTTGGAAACGAAACCAGAGATAGAAATCAACCAAATAGGATGAAGTTTTCTCATCCAAGTTTCTAATCTCATTGATATCAATCCCCGTGTAGACAATATTGGTACGATGCCGATATTTGCCGTCAACCAGCAGAATTCTGCCAGAATCCAACTCAGACTGAAGATCCTCGACAATTTCAATATTATTGATGGGCTGGAGTTGCGTAAACGCCGAAATAAATTTTTGCTGAGTAAAAGTACCGATATAAATCGAATTATCAGAATTCCCTTCATCGTCAAAATATAATTGACCACTCAACCCAGCGATCGCCCGTTCCGAATTATTAGTTTGGGCTAAGATCTCTTGTACCTTTTGTCTCTCTTGCTCTAGCTTACTCTTCTCTGCTGTTATCTGCGCTTTGGCGATCGCGGCAACAGCTATTTCTGCAGCATCGTAATAGGTAGCGGCGGCCCAACCTGGTTCTGATTCATATTTGTTAATGTACCCATTCCGAAACTTTTGTGCCTGCTCGTTAGCCACATCAAAGATAATTGGCGCTACGGCGTAAATACCGTCGGAAAAATAGCCAGGGCTTTTTTGTTCTTCTGCATACTGCTGAAATTTTTGGGCAAAAGCAACGCTACCCAAAGAATCTGCTCCAATTAGGGGATAATCTAGCTGTTGACGCTTCATTTGCACGATCAGGTCAACGATATCGCCGTTATGGGTGGCGCAAAAAATTATTTCTGGTTGATTCTGGTTCGAGGCTTGCAAATCTTGGATAATCTGCTGCTGTTGCTGCTTAAAATCAGCCGCGTCAGGATCTAGCGCCCACTGATGCCTAACTGCTCCCCCTAAACCAGAAAAAGTATTAGTAAAAGACTCTTTTAACGTAATTCCATAGTCATCATCGCTATAGATAATGCTGGCATTGGTATACTGAAGAATTTTATTGGCATAGTTAGCAATAAAACTAGCCTGTAAACTGTTGTTAAAAATAACGCGGGCATACCAATCATTATTTCTAGTCACAGAATCTGCTGTAGCCGAGGCAGAAATAGCAGGAATTCCCGCCTGGCGATAAATTTCTCCTCCAGCTAGGGAAGTGGAACTATAGTAATGTCCCAAGACAGCCAAAGCGTTACTAGAAGCGGCAATTTTGTTTGCCACCGCTTTTGCCGTTGCTACATCGTTGCGATCGTCAAAAATCTCTAGCTTAACTTTTCTACCATTAATTCCCCCTTGCCGATTAACCTGATCCAGATACAGTTGAACCCCCTGAACCATTTCCCGTCCTGAAACGTTTTCCCCTTCAGTAGGCCCTACTACCGCTAAATAGACTGCATCTTGACTCCGTAAAAACCGACCTGCTCCCCAAAAAAATATCAAAGAACAAAAAAAGGCGATGGCGATCAAAAGAAATCGCTGGCTCTTGCGAGAGAGTATTTTCATATCTCAATGAACTTTGTTTTTTAATCAGATATTAAAGTTTGGGTTTTTTTCAATGGGGAGAGCATCTGGCAAACCTTTTCCGATTATCACAAATTAGATGAAGAGAAAGCAATCTCAACTGCCTTCATTTTGGGCATGGTACGACAAATTTATTTACCCTTGCATAATCACGCTATTGAAACCCGTAGTGTTGGAGATACTGTTTTGAGTTAACGGGTTACTAACGTCTCAGGGAAAGTACCTAAAGAAAATTATGCAGTTGAGGCAAGAAAAGAAGCTCGATAATTCGTGCTTTTGATCGCGAACCCTATTTGTTAAGGATTTTTTAATCCTGATCCGATTAGTAAAGAGCAAGCTTGCCGAATCTTCTTGTCGATTAATAGTTTTAAAGATTTAAGTATATTTTCTCTTAGACTAATTAACATATAGAGAGTAGATTAGATTCGACTTAGACAATGGATTACTAGTTTTCTGCGGAGCGTAGTATTATAGTGGGTTTTTTTAATCGTTTTAATCTTTCGCGGGACATGGGGATTGATCTCGGTACTGCAAACACCTTGGTATATGTATCTAGTAAAGGAATTGTTGTGGAAGAACCTTCTGTCGTCGCGATCGAACGCAAAACAGAGAATCCGCGAGCCTTTGGTAAAGAAGCAAAATTGATGTTGGGACGTGCGCCCGAAAATATTGAAGCTTTACGCCCTCTCAAAGATGGGGTAATTGCCGATTTTGATGCAACCGAGGCAATGATTCATGAGTTTATTAAGCGAGCTTTTGAAGGTAATCCTCTAGTTCATCCTCGGATGGTCATTGGCATTCCTAGCGGCGTGACTAAACTAGAGCGTCGGGCAGTAATTGAAGCTGCTTCTAATGCAGGGGCGAGGGAAGTAGACCTCATTGAAGAACCTCTAGCGGCAGCTATTGGGGCGGGTTTACCTGTTTCTGAACCAACGGGCAATATGATTGTTGATATTGGTGGTGGCACAACTGAGGTGGCTGTAATTAGCTCTCAGGGAAAAGTAATTAGTGAATCCATTCGCATTGCGGGAGATGAATTAACCGAAGCAATTGTGAATCAGGTTAAGAAAGAGCATAAGCTGGCAATTGGCGAAAATACTGCCGAAAAAATTAAATTGCAGATTGGTTCGGCATATCCTGTGGATGAAAGCGATCGCACTATGGAAGTCCGTGGTTTACACTTACTCTCTGGTTTGCCTCGTACTGTAGAAGTGAGCGAGTCGGAAATTAGGGAAGCTTTACAAGAATGCGTACGTCATATCATTGAGGCAATTAAACGGACTTTAGAACAAACTCCTCCTGATTTAGCGGCGGATATTATTGATCGTGGCATTATGCTGGCGGGGGGCGGCGCATTGTTACGGGGTATTGATGTTCTCATCAGTCACGAGACGGGTATTGTGACTCATATTGCAGCCGAACCTCTGAAATGCGTTGTTTTAGGTACGGGTAGAGTTTTAGAAGATAAAACCCTAGATCGTGTCTTTAGTGATAGTTCGGTAATGAGATAAGTCCCCTGAGAGGTTGTTTGAGAAGTCTCATTGATTATTTTCGATCCCCCTAAATCCCCTTTGAGAAGGGAGACTTTCTACGTAATCTTTCTCTCAATGGGAAGAATAGAGGTGATCTAGAAAATGTGAAACAACTTTTTAAACATCCTCTGATAGTTTCTGAGTATTTTTAAGTGCTTTTTATCAACTGAATCAAGATAGCTATTATATGAGTCGCTGGTGGGATAGATTTCG
>JBCCNG010000342.1:0-5313 GCA_039025955.1 Cyanobacteria bacterium P01_C01_bin.72
AGAAATAATAGATTTATTTAATAATATTTAACCAGCCGTGTATTATTCGCCAATTCCTGAAATAGATGTGACTCAGTTAGCAACCTTAATCGCTTCTGATGCGTCACTACAGTTAATTGATGTAAGGGAGAGGAGCGAAGCAAACCTAGCTTATATTCCTGGTTTCGACCTATATCCCCTCAGCGAATTTGAACAGTGGTCAGAGAAAATTTTGACTACACTCCAGCCAGAATCAGAAACTATTGTTATCTGCCATCATGGAATGCGCTCGGCTCAACTCTGCCAATGGCTGTCCATGAGAGGATTTACCGACGTAAAAAACGTCATGGGGGGAATTGATGCTTATTCCCGTCTGGTAGATTCCAGCATCAGACGTTATTAATGAACTATAGAAACAGGCAAAGTAGCATATACTTACTTAAATTTTAAAGCTATCTTAATAATTACTTACTCAAGTATATTTAATGGTTAATCAATCAAAACTGACTGCCAGACATCAAAATATATTAAAAGCTACTATCAAACACTATATTGCTACCGCAGAACCAGTAGCGTCCAAAACCTTAGCCCAGCAGTATAATTTTAACGTTAGTTCCGCTACTATCCGTAATGTCATGGGGCGTTTAGAAGAAGCGGGATTACTTTATCAACCCCATACCTCAGCGGGGAGAGTTCCCTCCGACTCTGGCTATCGTACTTATGTCGATCGCCTGATTGTGCGGGATGGCAATATTGATCGGGCGACGCAAAAAATTGTCCAGCAAGAATTACAAATTGCCAAAGCCAGCCTGGAAGCTGTAATTCAAAAAGCAGTAAAGATCTTGGCGACTCTTAGTGGCTATATTGCTCTAATTACTCTGCCACAGAACGTTAATAGTACCCTATCTCATGTGCAGTTAGTGAGAGTAGCGACGAATCAGATTTTGTTGATTGTCGTCACGGATGCTTATCAAACCGAGTCTATTTTGCTCAAGTCGCCACTATCGGAAGCAGAAGTTGCTGAGTCGGAAGTAGAGAATGAGCTACAGCTTCTCTCAAACTTTTTGGATCAGGAGTTGAGGGGATGTTCCCTAGCTGATATTACTGCTTTAGATTGGACAAAAATTGATCATCAGTTCACTCAATATAATAGCTTCTTGGAACTACTTTCCGAGCGTCTCAAACTTACTCTACAAAACCAGAGTTCTAGTCCGATGGTGATGCATGGAGTAGCGGAACTTTTACGTCAGCCTGAATTCTCGCAACTAGAGCAGGTGCAAACTCTTTTATCTTTATTAGAAGAACAGCAAGAGCAGTTGTCCCCCGTCATTTTTAGCTTTCCCGAATTAGAGTCTGACAAGCGGGTAAGCATTAAAATCGGCATGGAAAATAGCCTAGAACCAATGCAATCCTGTACTCTGGTTGCTGCTAACTACTATCAGGATGATGTTGCTGTAGGTAGAGTGGGGATTTTAGGTCCTAAAAGAATGCTCTATGAAAATGCGATCGCCCTCGTCAAAAATACCGCCGATTATCTATCAAATCCTTTTAAACTGGTAGCTTAACGATTATTGATTACTCCAAACCTAAGTTGAGCGATCGCCTGAAAGAAAAATACAAGAAAAAATTTTACTTGACATTCAAGACAATCGCTTTAAAACTCGGGGCATTTGTGGCTTCGACTAGCGATAGATCTGCGGAAATTAATTGGAATGAGTATCGTTTAATTACGACCTATTCGGAACTTTCTACTTCTGGTGATTCCCTTCTGCCCATTGCATTTCTAAATATTGCGGGGGGATTGGTCAATAGTATGATTACCATCAAAATGAGGATGGCGAGAGTAATTGCTGCTGTTCCCAGGGGAAAAGTCAAGCCCAAGATTGAGAGGGAGATTGAACCTACTGCCTCAATCGTCGCCACAATAAAGTTACCTAGCCCCCCCGTCACTCCTGTAGAAGCCAGTCTGGTTAAACTAGCTATAGTCCCCATCAACCCCGCCGTCCCGCCACCAGCGATCGCCGCTAACGTCCATTGCAATACAGGATCGGTATGTCCTAGTGTAGCCGCAGTTATCACTGTGCCGATGCCCACTGCGACAGGGACTTGAACCGTATCTAGTAAATTATCAACCAAGGGAATATAGTAGGCAGAAACTTCCAACAGAGTGGCAATTCCTAAAGCGATCGCTGCTTCGGCTGTACCAAGCCATTCAAATCCAGAAGCAAGGGGAAAGTGTCCATAAATTGCTGCCAGGCTCATTGCTAAAGGGGGAACAAATACCCGAAAACCACAGGCGGCGCTGAGAGTAATGCCGAGACACAAGGCGATGATAACTTCCATGATTTCCCAAATAATTTACATTAAACGTGCCAATCGGCAGACATAGGAAAGCCAAAATTACGCCATTTTTGAGGTTAATGATCAGTCAATTTCTGCCATAATCTTATAAGCTAGTTGCTGTAGGTACTTTTGACGCTCAATTATTGCTGTGCTGGGCTTTAAATCGAAGGTGGCTAGCATATCTCGCCAACGATAAGACCAATCGTGCTTCAGTAGGCAGTTTGCCACGTTGCGACGACTCATGTTTTTTAGTCTCTCTGGTTGAGCATCTAATTCGGCGATCGCCTCCACTACATCTGTGCCTGATAAATCGACTTTGATAATTGGCTCTTCCCAGTCAAAATAGCGAGGGAAAGCTGACCCCGCAGGAGGCATGCCAACCATTACCGTCCCTGCCGCTGCCCCTTCAAAAAAGCGATAGCCAATTTCCTGAGTTCCCCCTGTTTCTTCTACAGAGTTAAACTTAGCGTAGTTGGTAATATTGTAGCGGCTTCTTTGAAATAAATTCGCTAACAGGATGCGATGTTCTCTGGGATTACCAATTTCTAGTTTGCCTCTGAGGGTGTCGTGATAGTAAAAGAAATTGTCTTGGGCGGCTCTTTTGATTAAAGCATCGTGGATATTTGGCGCTCGCCGTCCGACGTAGGAGACATCAATCAAGCGTTGAGGTGGATTGGGATAGGGAGAGAATCTTAAGGTGTCAACCGCTGGAGGAATATAGGTGACAGGAGGCTTAACTAGCTCATTTAAACCAGCCACGCACTGAGTTACCCCCAAAAAGACATGATCAAAACTCGACCAAGGCTCTTTAAATAATCGTTTAAGCTGTAAATCAGGCAGCCACATTTCCGTGATAAAACAGGCTGTATGGCGACATTTCTCCCGCCATCCTTTAATGGTTTCTAATAAATGAAACTGCCAAGGATTATCTAAAACAGCGAACAGTAAATCATATTCGCGTTCTAAAACTAGCTCTTGAGGAAAAGGAGCAACTTTTGAAGCAAAACTATTCGAGCTACCTAAATATTTTGCACCACGATAGATTTTGCGCGCCAGATCAAAACTGCGATCGAGAATTGGACTGTATTGCTGGGCTGGTTCGAGATCGGTTATTAAATCTTCCAGTTCATAGATACAGCAATTTGCCGCCTGAAAACGAAACCCGCGTACAGATACGACTAAAATACGTGGTGAGCTATTGGTGCTGGATGAAGTGGAACTATTTGGCATGATAGAGAAGTTCTAGAACTCAGTGATTAAGGTTCAATATTTGGTTGGCAGACAGGCAATATTAGTTGACTAAAACTATTTGGTCTTAACTTGTCACGAATGATAAAAGATAGAGGCTGGCAAATTATACCTGTTCTCAATCAAAACCACAGAATTTCGTAGAATACAGTTTTTTAATATTTCTAATATTTCTAATAATTTTCTACTAAGGGTTAATTTCGCTCAGGTTAGCACTTTGATAGTAATGAGCTAAAATCTGATGATAGTTAACTCCCTGTTGTGCTAGGTAATAAGCACCCCACTGGCTTAAACCAAGCCCATGTCCAAAACCTCTGCCTTTGATATGAAGATTATTACCATCGGTGGAGACACGAAATAAAGTACTGCGAAGATCGAGAGTTTTGCGTAGCTTTTTACCACTTACCATTGCCGTACCGCGATCGCCCGTTATCTTCATAGTAATTACTCGACCACGAGGAGTCATTTTGGCTGGCTGTAAACCTTTAATCTTGCCAATTCCCGCAACGAGGCTGCGGATCTTACTCACTGGAATCACCTGCTGCCATTCAAATACAGGGGATTGATGATCATAGTCGACGACAGACCTTAAGTAGGGGAGGGGAGATGTCCAAACATCTTCAACGTTTTCTGTATAGCCTCCAGAAGAAGAATGAAACGCCGCTAAAATCACTTCGTTGTTGTAAGTCATAATCTGACCCAAAGTGCTGTTAACCGCTTCGTGGGTTGTCGTATATTCGCTATCGAGACCTTTATAGACCTGGGTGCTGATTGTCGTGTCTACATCATAGATCCCGTTAGACTCGACATTACGCTTGTAGAGAGCATAAGAGCGAGCGGCAACAGCTTGGGCTTTGAGAGCTTCAATCGGCCAGCTAGAAACTGCTTCTGCCCCCACAACACTATATAGGTATTGTTCGAGGTCAACGTGATTAATTGCCGTAATACCGTTCTCTTGCAAAATTAGACGAGTTGTTCCCCGATACCAGCGATCTCCAATCCAAACATAGCCATTATCTTGCGGCTCAACAACTAATTCTCCTGCACTGACGCGGTTAGCAAGAGTAATTTGATTATCATTTAATTTAGCTGCCAAAGCTGACATCGGATTTAGCTGACCAAGCTGTTTCCCTGTACCATCCTTGAGGATCGCATTTGTCGAACTACCGATTTTGACGCTTTCTACTTCTTTTTTGATGGCTACTTTTAATTCTACTGCCTGAACAGGAAGAGTAATCAACAGCCAAATCAGACAAGATAGCCAAGATTTTCGATTCCACAATAAGGATCTAATCAGAAAATTAATTGATTTTAAGCTCTTAAATATCATGCTTTAGATGATTGCCATCACAAAATATTGCCATCAATATCTTGCGTTATTTTGCAGACGATGACAATAGAAATTAGGAGAAATTATGACTGTATTTTAAAACTGGACAAGGTTTAATTGGGAGCAAGAGATCATCTTACTCCCAAGATAGATGAAGTTGTTTTCTAGACAGCAATAATCAACAATCAAGCACTCAGTTTAACTGTGAGATTGGATTGGTTACCTGCGATCGCCAATAAGTGCTGTTTAATATAACGAGGTACCTTATTTCTGGAACTAATGCGAGGATAACCCATCGGCCACAGCATTAATTTACCGCCATTAGGATATAAGTCGTAATATTCCGCAGCGTTATCATATTCATCGCGGTTTTCTTTTTGCGGTAGATAACTTTCTGCCGATGCACCTTCAGC
>JBCCNG010000343.1:0-5312 GCA_039025955.1 Cyanobacteria bacterium P01_C01_bin.72
ACCTTGTGTAATTAAAGTTTAAAAAAATGCTCTCCAGCAATGGGGGGCATTTTTTTTTGCTCGGTTTGCTGACTAAAGCGCTTTGCTTCTGTGCCTTTGTGACTTCTGAAAAAACTGATGTTATAAATTAGAAAGTCTTGGAAAGTTAAGCCCCAGAAACTAATTGGTTTTTTATCTATGTCTACTATTGAGCAAATTAAGCCAGCAAGTAAAGCGGATGTAATTATTTACGTGCCTTATTATTCCAAAAACAAACACAGTTGGCTGCCTCATGCGATCGCCTTATACAAAGAGGCATCTTTAGAGGGGGAACGGCTAATTGAGGGGGGAGAGAGTATTCCCTTTGTTGCTAGTTGGTATGTATCAAAATTACCTTCAGAATTAACTCGCTGTCGCTTACAGTTTGATGGGCAGGCAGAATTGAGCTATGAAGTTACGTTGTCTAACTCAGAGTTTATTGATTACCTGATTGATGTCATCATGAATTTTAAGCGTTCAAAGAAGACTGATTTTTCCCAAAGTTTTTATCGCAAACTGCTGCGCTTTGAATAAAATCATAATCATATAAATACAACATCAACAAGGAATAAGGAGTGAGGGCGTGGCTAAATCTGCTAAATATCTTCTCATAGCTTCCACCGAAGCCTATTGTGGTAAATCGGCTACCATTCTCGGGTTGAGCTATTTGGCTCAGGCAAAAGACATTTCAATTGGTTATGGTCAGCCTTTGGCAGCCAATTTTCAAGAAAGTCCCGAAGATCCTGCACCAGCAGAAGATGCCAAGTTTCTCGCCGCAACTCTTGGTTTATCTGCTAACCAGGCAAAGCAACCTTTGTTGTCTCTGGATCGTCATGCGATTAAAGCAAGACTACAGGGTAATGATCGCCAAAACTACAGTGAAGCACTGCGAGAATATGTATCTCAGATTGAGGGAGATTTAGTTTTTCTCGAAGGCTCTAGTAATCTTTGGGAAGGGAGCATTTTTAATCTTTCAGTGCCGGAAATTGCTGAATTAGCCGATGCTTCGATTCTGCTAGTGGTACGTTACCATCCTCAGCTAATGGTTGGGAGTCTAATATCGGCTAAAAAATTTCTCGGCGATCGCCTATTAGGAGTAGTGATTAATGATGTTCCTCCAGGTGAATTTACCACTGCTTCAGAGACGATTAAAAAATATCTAGAAGAACAGCAAATACCCGTTTTGGGTATGATTCCCAAAGATCGCATTCTCAACAGCGTCAGTGTTGCCGAAATTGCCAAACGCCTCCATGCAGAAGTACTCTGTTGTGGTGAGCATTTAGACTGGATGGTGGAAAGTCTTAGTATTGGAGCAATGAACGTTAATTCAGCTCTGGGATATTTCCGTCAAAGAGAAAATATGGCGGTGGTGACAGGAGGCGATCGAACTGAACTGCAAATGGCAGCTTTGGAAACATCGACTCACTGCTTAATTTTAACTGGTCGTATACCGCCCCAAGATTTAATTATCGAACGGGCGGAGAGCTTAGAAATACCTGTGCTATCGGTAGATACAGATACCTTAACCACCGTCGAGGTAGTAGACAATGCCTTTGGAAAAGTGCCTTTGGGAGAAGAAATGAAGGTGCGTCAAATTAAGCGTCTAATGCAGCAGAATTTTGATTTTGATAGATTGCTCAAGTATCTTGGTTTAGAAGTAGCGCAATCAGTTTAATCTTAGCTAGGATGAGTTTTTGATTCAGTAATAGTCTATAGTTTTGCACGTTTTAACCTATGATAATCAATCTCAAAGTTCCTAGTATGGTTTGTGAAGGCTGTGTAGATATCGTCAAAAAAGCGATCGCTACTCACGAGCCTCAAGCCAAAGTAGAAATAGATTTGGAAAGCAAACAGGTAACTGTTGATACTGATGCTTCCGAGTCATCAATCAGACAGATAATTACTGCTGCGGAGCATACTGTTGAATAAAGCTTGGCTGTCAGTGGGGGCGGCTGAATTCATTGATGTTGCTCCCAGTACTTCCTTTTAAACTTGACATTCAAGACAATCGCTTTAGGACTGGCGACTTTTTCAAAGTCGCGTACTGGGAAGCATTAGCGTCCGTGCCTTTATCCTTGATCGACGGGAGTGTATTGGATATCAGTATTTCAAATATTGAAAACCAGAGGATTTGAAGTATTGCTAGTCAATAGTCATCATGTCAAAACTTTACCAGGAAGAAAAAGCGATGTACTAGATTGTCAGTGGTTACAACAACTGCACAGTTATGGATTGTTAGCAGGTTCATTTCGCCAGAGTTTTAATCTTAAATTGTTTCAGGGATAAAAATCGCTGTAATTTTTTTACTCGACTTCTCAATTGAATCGGACATGGAAATCTTCGTCCTAGCTCTTCTAACCTCACTGTCTTCAGATTTTGAAGTAAGTTAATTAAGATTAAAAGTATTAGATACTGAGAATAATTAAACTGTTTGGTCAAGTGTTTACTATATAATTCAGGGAGTTGGAACATTGCGTTTTCAACAATTAATCTTATTGATGCAGCGCGTACGCGCAGATCGTCGTCGTAAGACGACTAAGAAGCGGAGCTTCTGCGTCTCTCATATTTAGGGAGACTGCCTTTCTTAACTTCCCGTATACTCTACATTTCAACTTGCTTGTCGCCCCCACAGCTAATCTTAAGACTCATGGTAATCACCACCAGAACCATATTTCCAGGTATCTAACCAACGATGATAGTAGTATTGCTGAGAGGGAGATAACTGATTGATTATAGGCTGGGCTAATTCGCCGATACGGTACAAACTACCGTATATTGCCAAGTTGAGAAAATGGACTAGCCAGTTAATTAGTGAACCGATCCCGATTTGGGGTAGTAGGGGCAAAACTAACAGAGGATTAACCAAGGGCAAGGTTTTAGCTAAGGGGATAAACTGAATTACGTCCTGGAGAAAGGGCTTGAGTACGGCATCTCCGAAACGATTCATCACGGCAAAAACGCCACTCATCAAGTTATTGATTTGCTCAGGATTTGCTTTTCTACCTACTTCCACGCTCATGGTTTGCTGAAATAGCCAGGTGACGGAAATATTGGGTTGATAGGGTTGCAGCAGGGCTAAATCTTTTCTGGCTAATTTATCTACCGCTAAAGCTTCATCGATTCCTTGAGTTAAACGTTTTAGATGGCGGATCATTGCGCCAAAACCGCCAAAGCTAACGGGAGACTGTCCTCCTGCACTGTCACCCACGGGTAAAATGCGATCAAAGGGTAATGTAACGGGACTATCTTTGTAGGCAGGAAAAAAGCCAAAGAGAAAGCGTTTGAAATCCAGTTTTTCCAACTCAACTCCCTGATACTCTGGCAAAAGCCGCAGATAATCTTCCATAAAATCTTCTAAACTCGGTCTTTCGGGTTCAGCATCGAGATAGCTAAACATATAGGTTGTGCGACCATCTCTAGCGGGAAATGCTTCCCAGAAGTACTGACAGTTATTGGTAATGGGAGTAAAGGAATAGATCAAATCTCCTGTTTGGTTAGCGGGAAACCCAGAGGCGCAGCTACCAACCACAACACAGATAGCATCAGGTTTTGAACCGTTTCTTACCTGTTTAATGATCGGGGAAAAGTGACCCATCGCGTCGATTAACAGACGGCTATTAATTTTATGTTCTCCTGCGGTGATAACCACTCCGTCTGGATGTACCGTAGCGGATGCAAATGCCGTATTTTCTAGTAGCTTTCCCCCAGCGGCTAAAAACTTCTGTTTAAGCTGTTCAAGTAGATAAACAGGATCTACGCCAATATTAAGAACATCTTGAACCCAAACCTCTGATCCCCCTTGAAAGCTGACTCTGGCAGGATTATATTCAGTGGCGATCGCCTTTTCTAATTCTGCTGGCGTTAATAATTCTAGATCGAGCAAAATCTGTAGCTCATTACGGGAAATATTCCATTCCTGATCTCGACCACGTAACACGCCTCGTTCAATTAGAGTGACCTGCCAACCAAGCTGCTGTAGAGAAGCACCGAGTAAGATCCCCAATGTTCCACCACAAATGACAATATCCGTTTTGATAACATTTTTGAGAATATCCGAATCCGTCTGGCTGAGTGCGGTTGAACTATTAACCACCTGGGGAGCGTCAATTTTTCCCTCTCGCAGCGCTAACCAAAATTCATCGGCGCGACGTAATCTAGCTAATACATTATCTGACTGTTGACCAAGTATTTCCGACGTTAAACTCATCTAGACAACTGTTGTCTCTGGCAGGGTAAAGAATACATCTTTTATTATGATAGGTCTGATGCGAATTAGCAGGGAAATAAAATCGAGCCTACTGCAATACCTGATTTAGCTTGCCACTTTTGTAACCTTCCAAATCGAGGGTGACATAGACAAATCCTAATGCTTGAAACTTTTCAACCAGCTTAGGCAGATCTACCTGTTGTACAAACTGAGTAATCTGAGCCGCGGGTAGTTCAATTTTGGCAGTATCTTCTTGAGAACGAACTCTCAGGTTACTATAGCCAAGCTGACGCAAATAAATCTCAGCTCTACCCACCCGTTGGAGTTTAGTGACGGTAATTGCCTCACCGTAGGGAAAACGCGAGCTAAGACAGGGTTGAGCGGGCTTATCCCACCAGGCTAATCCTAAGCTGCGGGAAATCTCTCTTACTTCGGCTTTACTCACGCCGATTTCTGCTAAAGGCGATCGCGCACCTCTTTCTTTAGCGGCTTGAATACCAGGACGATAATCTTGTAAATCGTCAGCATTAACCCCATCTACGACGTAAGGATAACCACGTTCTATAGCCAGAGGTTTTAAGGTATCGTGTAGTTCACTTTTACAAAAATAACAGCGATTAATCGGATTAGAAGTATACTCAGGATTATCCATTTCATGAGTCTCTACTACCTCATGTTTGATGCCAATCTGTGTCGCCTGGGTTTGAGCATCCACTAATTCTTCTGGTAGCAGAGAAGGTGACACCGCCGTAATCGCCAAAGCGCGATCTCCCAAAACGTCATAGGCAATTTTTGCCACTAAAGTGCTATCTACTCCCCCAGAGTAGGCAATTAAAGCCCGTTCCATGCCCTGAAATAAACTCCTCAGCTGTTCTAGTTTCTCGCTCATTACCAGTCTGCTAACCAATTACTTGACTATCTTTATAATATACGTCTGATGTGGATTAGCTTTGTTCTAGATTTTAGTCTTTAGTTGTTAGGTGATTAAGGCTTTAATCAATGCGAACGCTCTGAAGACTGTTGATGAAAACGGGGAATGCTGAGGGTGAAGCAGGTACCCTGATCTAATTCGGAAGTGACGGTGATG
>JBCCNG010000344.1:0-5297 GCA_039025955.1 Cyanobacteria bacterium P01_C01_bin.72
GATCGCAACAGATAAAAGTCATGAACAGTAAAACCATTTGTATTACCGCCCAAGAATTTCCTCCCGATGTTGGAGGTGTTGGGGTATCTGCAAAACGCATTGCTTTATTACTTCAAGAATTAGGCTATTGGGTTCATGTAGCGGTGTTTCGTTCCGTATTTCGCAAGCAAAGAAAATTAGCCAAAGCGGGAAAATTTAGTCGTTCTCATTGTGAAACCACTACTCAAGATGGCATTACCGTACATCGCTTGTATCCTGCGGTGCGCTCCACTGTTGCCCGCGACCAAGATTATTTGATGGATACCTACGGACAGTTAACTACTCTTCATAAGCAATATCAGTTCGATGCGGTTCATGCTTTTTTCATCAACGAAACGGGCTTTCTTACAACTATGATAGCGAAGGAAAATAACATCCCTGTAATTAACAGCGTGCGGGGTGCGGATTTGCACAAGCATATCTTTGACTCTCAGCAACAAAAGCAAATTGCTTGGACATTAGAAAACTCTGATTGGACTACTTTTGTCAGTCGAGATCTACTGCACCGCGCTAGATTATTTGTTCCCAATATTATTCATAGATCTTCGGCGTTTTTAAACTCGATTGCCCCTGTGGATTTTAATAGTTTACCTACTCCACCTCTAGCAAACAAATTAAAGGAAACGGTTATCGGTTCGGTAGGTAATTTTCGCGATAAGAAAGGGATTGAATATCTTTTAGATGCCTGTCAGGAATTAGAAACCGAATTTACGCTGCTGTTTGTAGGAGAGTTTGTCCCTAAAGAAGCAGAATATTGGCAGCAGGAATTAGCCAATAGCGGTTTGTCAGACAAGATCGTAATTACGGGTAAAGTTAGTCGTGAAGAAGCTTTAGCATATTTACCCTACATGGATATCTTTGCTATTCCTTCTCTTAATGATGGCTGTCCTAATGCGTTGTTAGAAGCCATGTTAGCCGAACGCGCAGTAGTAGGTACTAATGTAGATGCGATCGCCGAAATCATTGAAGATGGCATTAATGGATTGCTAGTCGATCCATATTCTAGTGAAGAGTTGGCAATTGAGATCGCCAAATTAATCGAACGTCCTGTCCTCAGACAAACCTTTGGCAAACTAGCCAAACAAAAGATTCTACAAGACCTCAATCCTGCGGTAGAACGAGCTAATTGGAGTAAAGTCTATGATCGTGTTTTAGCGGTAGACAGCAAATCCAAAGTACGGGTACTAGCAGGGTAGTAGGTAGGAAGCAATTAACAATCAACTATTAACAATGAACGAGAAAACAGTAACCTTAATTGTCGTACCGAGAGAGCGTTTTAGCTATACTCGCGAATCTCTAGAGAGTATTTATCAGTGTACGCAGTATCCTTTCGACCTGGTTTATGTTGATGGTAATTCACCAGCATATATTAAAAACTATTTAGCTCAGAAAGCAGAAGAAAAACAGTTTAAGCTAATCAGAACCGAGCATTATCTTTCCCCCAATCAAGCCAGAAATATTGGTTTACAGCACGTCAATAAAGAGACTGACTACGTAGTGTTTGTTGATAATGATATTCACGTCACTCCTGGCTGGCTGGAGAAATTAGTAAACTGTGCCGAAGAGGAATCGGCTGCGGTAGTTTGTCCTTTGGTGTGTATTGGTAAGAATTTGCATTCTAAGATTCATTTAGCAGGGGGAGAAGCCAGTATTAGTTTAGAACTGAAAAATGGTAAAAACAGACGTAAAGTTCATGAAAAACATTACTTCGTCAATCGTCCCGTTGCTGATGTTAAAGACCAACTGCACCGTAGAGAATGCGAGTTTGCCGAGTTTCACTGTGTTTTAGTACGCAAAGATATCTTTGACGAGATTGGACTATTAGATGAAAAGCTTCTCAATACTAGAGAACATATCGACTTCTCTATGACCGTTACAAATGCAGGAGGTAAAATCTTTTGCGAACCAGATTCAGTTACTACTTACGTTAACAACTCTGGGTTTGTACGATCAGATTTGACTTATTTTATGCTGCGCTGGAGTGATGCCTGGGAAGTTGGCAGCCTCGAACACTTTATGCAGAAGTGGGATTTAACTATAAAAGACAAATACTTCAAGAAACGTTACCGTCGTTTAGGGCAACGCCGACACAAAGCTTTATTACGTCCTTTAGTACGTCAGCTTTCTTTTGGTGGTTATGCGACTTGGTTGGAGAAGATGTTGATCTCGGCTGAAAGAAAATTAAATCGTTCAATCAGCGATCGCGCCAAGCGTAATAGGGAGCGAGCCGACCGACGCAACCAAGACCAGCTAGTAATTAATTAGTTATGAAAAAAAAGCGTCCTAAAAACTTTAAAGAAGCAGTTTTGGGAATTAAACGAGTAACTAATCACTTTTTCCCACAGATTAGGAAACAGGGCAGATTAATTACTATTTCCTTTTTGGCTTTGCTGGCAGAAACGGGAGTTCAACTGCTCGAACCCTGGCCTCTCAAGTTTATTTTTGACGAGATTATCTTTAAGGAATTTCAGGTAGAAAATCTGCAAGTTCTTTTTTTAGATGAATTGAGTGTAGTTGCTTTACTGACTCTTTTGGTAGCTGCTCTTGTAGTCATTGCAATTCTTAAAGGCACGATGGCTTATGTTAGTACGGCAGGAATGGCGGTGGCTGCTACCAGGATAATGAGTGAGATTCGTGCTAATTTGTATTCTCACATTCAAAGTTTATCCCTATCTTTTCACAGTAAAGCGAAGACGGGAGATTTAATTACTCGCGTTACTTACGATATCGAACGCATTAGGGAAGTAACTGTAGTCGCTGCTTTACCTCTCTTGGCTAACATTTTAACCATGATCGGAATGTTAGTGGTGATGATCTGGCTCAATTTGCAACTGGCTTTAATTGCCGTGGCTATCTTTCCCCTATTTCTCATTACCACCGCCACCATGAGTAAAAAAATTCATAAGGTGGCAAAAAAACAGCGCCAGCGAGAGGGAGCGATGGCAGCTAGTGCCGCCGAAGCAATGGGAGCAATTAAAGTAGTACAGGCGTTGTCTTTACAATCCCTATTAGAAAGAAGCTTTGCCAAACAAAATCAAAAAAGTCTTAATGAGAGCGCGCAAACCCAGAAATTAAAAGCGGGGCAAGAGCGCACCGTAGAAATTCTAGTGGCGATCGCCACTTCCATCGTCTTGTGGCGCGGGGTACAGTTGGTGATGGCAGGAATAGTTACCCCGGGTGACTTACTAGTGTTTATCACTTATCTTAAGGTGGCATTTAAACCCATGCGTAAACTGGCACAGTATACGGGACAAATAGCCAAGGCGATCGCTTCTGGAGAAAGAATTGTCAGTCTTTTCGAAATTGCCCCTGAAGTAAAAAATACTCCCTGGGCTTATCTCGCTCGTTCTTTTCGCGGTGTTGTAGAGTTTTGTAATGTTAGTTTTGCTTATGAAGAGGCAGAAGCTACTCTGCAAAATATTTCTTTGAGGGCATTACCAGGGCAAAAGATCGCTTTGGTAGGAGCATCTGGTGGTGGAAAATCAACCTTAGTAAGTTTTCTTCTCCGTCTTTATGATCCCCAACAGGGACAAATCTTAATTGATGGCAACGATGTTAAAAACTACACTTTGGAATCACTACGCAGTCAAATTAGTATCGTTCTACAAGAAAGCATTCTCTTTGCTGCCAGCATTAGAGAGAATATAGCCTATGGTTGCATCGATGCAACGGAAAAAGAAATTATCATGGCTGCTCGTTTAGCCAATGCTCATGACTTTATTATGAAACTCCCCGATGGTTATGATACTGTAGTCGGGGAAAGAGGCGGAACGCTCTCAGGAGGACAAAGACAGAGAATTGCGATCGCCCGTGCTGCCATTCGCAATGCACCCATAGTAATTCTTGACGAACCCACTGTTGGACTGGATAACCACAGCGAAAAAATTGTTACCGAAGCTTTAGATCGTCTGACTCAAGCCTCTACTACCTTTTTAATTACTCACGATCTTAAATCTGCCCAAAATAGCGATCGCATTTATTACCTAGAGGGAGGAAAAATTCTCGAATCTGGGACTCACCAGCAGTTGATGCAACGAGGCAAACACTACGCTACCCTCTATCGCCTACAAGAAACCGTTCAATATCAGTAACCTCTTTAGTTTTATCTACGATGTTTAATCTGTTTTCAGTAAGTATAAATCTAGTCCTTCTCGCGCATCGACATCAAATTTCAAGCCAATTTCTATCTCGTTATCTGCATTGACTTCTTTTACCGCATTGCCGTTAACCTGAATACTGTCGATAGTTACAGATTGACACCAGCTAAGATTTTGATTGATTAAATACAAATTGCATTTTTCGTACAATCTAGCATTACTAACTTTGGCAACTCCCGCTTTTGGCTTTTTAAACCACTCGGTTATGTTACCAATTTTTCTGGCTTCGTTAATTTGTAGTTTACATTTAATTGCTTGATGCAGAAATAAATCATTTAATGACTGACATAAACTTTCAATAAAGTCGCATATTTTCAGTAAGGCATTTGCTCTTAAAAAGTCGTCTATCAACGACCCATGTGCAGCTTCATTTCGATAACTTATAAGTTCGTTTAGTTCGCCTTCAGCAGTGTTTTGACTACCTCGTACTTCTTCAACAAAGTTTTTAATTGCTCTGTGTTGCTTTATCCACTTCCAAGAATTTAATATTCCAGCATCTGCGAGTAATTTGTCTAATGTTTCTTTACGTAAATTTTGTTCGTGAAATAAAAAAGCCTCCGCTACAAGATCGTAATTAGTTTTATTGTTAACTCCTTTATATAAACCATTAACAACATCTTCGACAGTTAAATTCTCATATCTGGTTTTGTTTAAATCGATTAAAAGTCTTCCAACTCCTAACTTGTGAGTATTTTTAATTCTTTCATCTAGATCATTATAGTTTTGACATAGTTGGGGTAGTAATATCAGCCAGTCTCTAATTAAATCCTCAACAAAATTTTCATAAATTGCATACAGTTTAGTAACCACAGCGCAGTGATCGTATATTCTCCATGCTGTTATTTGAGGAACATCTTGCTTAATTTCTTTGATCAATCTCAGATAATCATCAGACTTTAATGTTGCTGTACTTTGACCACTAGAAATAATTATTCGCAAATTTTCGTTTGTTTTGACAACAGAACGGACAGTATTTATGTCAGCCTTAGCTTTTAATAAAAGCTCCTCAAACACGATGATTTACTCCGCAATTATCTTCGCCAGCATATCATCAAAAAGCTCTATTCTTTCTTGCAAGTCAGCCTTCGTTCTACCCGCACC
>JBCCNG010000345.1:0-5283 GCA_039025955.1 Cyanobacteria bacterium P01_C01_bin.72
ATTCTATTGAAGATCTCTTGGATGTGTAAATTGGGTGAATTGAACTATGTGCTTGGCTGTACCAGGGAAAATTATTTCTATTAGTGACAACGAATCTTTGTTTAAGAATGGCAAAGGTTAGCTTGGGTGGATTAATCAAACAGGTCAGCCTAGCATATGTTCCCGAAGCTGTAGTTGATGACTATGTTATCGTTCATGCGGGCTTTGCTTTGAGTATTCTCGATCGCGATGAAGCAAAACTAACTTTAGATTTAGTCGAACAACTCACAACTGATGACTAATAACTAAACCCTCACAAATTCCTCAAGCTTATTGCTTATTTTAAACGTGAGAGAAACTAACCACCGAGGTGAATGATGTCTGTAGCCCTTGATTACTCCATTGATGAAATCAAAGATGAAGCTCGTCATTTAGTTGAAACAGGTAAAGTCGAACGTAATCAAAAAATCTACGTACTTTGTCAGTTTATTCCTCCCAGAGAATGGATTTGTGCTGAATGTGAACTAGAAGATCACGATTACTTATTGAGAGATCGGATCTGCGATCTTCTGGCAAAAGATGAATGGTCTGAAGATTGAGGAGAAAAGAACTAATGCTGAAAATAATAGTTACGGGCAGACAAAAATCCTCCGAACTAAACCGAACTATGAAAGCCGAGCGACTTAAAGAAGCGTATTTAAGTGGTAGAAGGAATTTTTCTCACGCTCATTTACAGCAAATATGCTTGCATAAGGCTCAACTAGCAGATGCTAATTTTAGTTGTGCCTATCTCAATCGAGCGGTTTTGAGCAAAACAAATCTGGAGCGAACGTTTTTAAATAGAGCTATTTTGTATGCAGCAAACTTAAGCCAAACTAAACTATATCGAGCCAGTTTGATTGAGGCAAATTTACAAAATGCCAACCTCAGCCATGCAGAACTTAGTCATGCAAACTTGAGTGGAGCAAATTTACAAAATGCCAATCTTGATCGCGCACAGTTGGTATGGGCTAATTTGCGAGGAGCTAACTTTATTAATGCCAATCTGAAAGGAGTTAATTTGAGAGGGGCAATATTTCAGCAAACAATTATGCCCGATGGCAGTATCAGGAATCAGTAGGGACGTTTTCCTAAAGGACTAGCGCGAACACTTCGTGTTCAGGTGTGCGAAGCACACACTATGGCAAAGCCCTGCCGTCGCATGAAACGTCCGTACAGGACAGAGGATTGATTATGGAAAATTTTGATTATGTAATTTTAGGTGCGGGATTAGGTGGGCTGGCTGCTGCTGCTTGCCTGACTCGTCAGGGATATCGCGTGGCGGTACTAGAACAGCATTATTTACCAGGAGGTTGTTGCCATACTTTCAGTTACGGCAATTACAATTTCTGTGCTGATGTTCACTATATCTATCAATGTGGAGAAGGGCAAGCGGTAAGGCAGTTTTTGGATTATGTAGAGCGCAATGTACCCTTTAATTCACTCAATCCCGACTGTATTGATCGCATAATTACCCCAGAAGTTGATTTTCGCATTCCCTTGGGTTGGGAGAAATTTCGAGATCGCCTGATTGCTACTTTCCCTGAAGAAGCTTGGGGTATCAATCTTTATTGCGATGAAATCAAACAACTCCACCAGGAATTAAAACAGTTAACCAAAGAAGTACATTGGTACGACCTCGACTGGTCTGATTGGCTTTCTTTACCTAAGTATTGGAATCTGTTTACCAAACGCAATTGGACGCTACAAGAACTATACGACAATGCAGGGCTATCGCCCAAGTTACAGGCATTACTAGCGGGGCAAAGTGGTGATTATGGTTTGCCTCCTTCAGAAATTGCTCTAATTACTCACACGTCTCTGGTTTCAGATTACTCAGAGGGTGCGTATTATCCCAGACATCACTTCAAACATTTAGTGGATAGTATTGTTGAGGTTATTACCGAAGGCGGTGGAATAGTCAAGTTTTCTACTCCCGTACAGCATATTGAAGTAGAGAATCATCGGGTAGTTAGAGTTTATGCCAAAGGGGAAACCTATCAAGCAGACAACGCCTATATTAGCGATCTCGATCCCAAACTAACAGTTAAGTTGATACACGATTCTTTAGCATTGAGCAAACAAGAATATCGCCGTCTGACTAACTATGAATATTCTGCTAGTGCTTTCAATATTTATCTTGGTTTAGACTCCAAATTTGATCCCTATTCTTACGGCATTGGTAACTGGAACATTTGGTATTATCCTAACGGTAATCTCAACCAAGCCTATCAACAGCAACTAAAAGGTAATTTAGAACACCCCTGGATCTTTTTGTCTTGCCCTACTTTAAAATCCAACGAACCAGGTATGAGTCCCGACGGACATCACATTTTGGAGATTACTACTGTTTGTCCCTACGAACCATTTAAGAAGCTTCACCGCACAGACATCGAGGCTTACAAGGCACAAAAACGATCTGTATATCAACAGGTAATGAACAGCGTGCGCGATTTCATTCCCGATATCGAAAAGCATATTCGGATGAAAATTTTTGGTACGCCAACTACTAGCGAATACTATCTCGGACAACCTAAAGGAAATATATACGGCGCAAAACTAATTCCTAAGCAGGTAGGCTTAAATCGTTTGGGCTACAAAACCGAATTACCTAATTTATATCTAGTAGGTGCGAGTGCTGGCTATCCTGGTGTACCTGGAGTAATTAGTAACGGTATGGATGTGGTAGAGATGTTGACGGGAGAACCAATTCGCAATCGGCAGTTGGTCTGTACGACGTGAGCTCGACGAAAAAATTGAATAAAATAAGAGGTTGAGATGTAAACTTCAAATAACAAACAAGAAGCAAGTCTCAACCATGATTGACATTGTATCTCGTCTCGACAAAACTCAAATATTCTGGGATTTAGACGACTGTCTTGGTGCGCGTTCCTTGGCGGTAAGTTTCTACTCTTCGCAACTTTGATTTGTGTAACAACGCCCCGAAATCGAGAAAATAATGATTATTTGTCTCAGGGCGCAAGTCTTGGAGCGTACAGTAATTATTTTACGTCGAGATTTGCCATCAAGAAACCCCACTTATCAGCCGCCTCTTCAATGATTTTACTGGTGGGTTTACCTGCCCCATGTCCCGCTTTGGTTTCGATCCGAATTAAGACGGGATTATCTCCCGTATGTGCTGCTTGTAAAGCCGCCGCAAACTTAAAGCTATGGGCGGGAACAACACGATCATCGTGATCGGCAGTGGTAATCATCGTTGCGGGGTAGGCTGTACTTTCTTTGAGGTTATGCAGGGGAGAATAGGCGTAAAGGGTTTTAAAATCATCTTCGTTGTCGGGACTGCCGTATTCAGCACACCACGCCCAGCCAATGGTAAATTTATGGAAGCGCAGCATATCTAGCACTCCTACGGCGGGGATAGCTGCGGCAAATAAATCGGGGCATTGCGTCATACATGCCCCAACCAGTAAACCACCGTTACTACCTCCTGCGATCGCCAATTTTTCTTGACTAGTGTATTTTTGTTCAATCAGCCATTCCCCTGCGGCAATAAAATCATCAAAGACATTTTGTTTTTTATCCTTCATTCCTGCCTGATGCCAGGCTTCGCCATACTCACCACCGCCTCTGAGGTTTGGCATAGCATAGATGCCGCCCATTTCTAGCCAGACAAGATTACTAATAGAAAAGCTAGGTGTCAAGGAAATATTAAAACCTCCATAGGCATAAAGATAGGTGGGATTCTCACCATTGAGTTCAATTCCCTTTTTGTGAGTAATGAACATCGGAATCTTTGTACCATCTTTACTCGGATAAAATACCTGCTCGGTTTGATAATCTTCAGGATTAAAATCTATCTGAGGCTGGCGAAAAAGCTCACTTGCCCCTGTGGTCATGTCGTAGCGATAGATCGTGGCGGGAGTTGTGAAGCTAGTAAAAGTGTAGAAAGTCTCTTTGTCGTGGCGCTTCCCGTTAAAGCCGCCTGCCGAACCAATTCCCGGTAATTCCACTTCCCGCACGAGGCTACCGTCTAGAGTATAAATTTTAATTTGCGATCGCGCATCCTTGAGATAGTCAACCACAAACTGATTGTTTAATAGCCCGACACTCTCTAAGGTTTCAGAGGCTTCGGGGATAATTTCCTGCCAGTTTTGACGCTCAGGATTATTAAGATCGATCGCAATTACCCTACCACGGGGAGCATCTAAATCTGTCTGTACCCACAAGGTATCTTGATCATGGTCAATTACGCCATAGCTGGCTTCAAACTCATTAATTAGCTCAACAACCTCACTATCAGGCTGGGCTAAATTCCGATAAAAAACTAAATTCTTACTGTCTGTACCCAGCCAAACACTAATAATTAAATACTTGCCGTCTTCTGTCACCCCCGCACTAAAACCCCATTCCTTTTGGTCAGGACGATGATAGATCAAAGTATCTTCCGCCTGGGTCGTGCCTAAGCGGTGATAGTAAAGCTTTTGATAATAATTGACATCTTCTAGCTTAGTTTGCTCATTTGGCTCATCGTAGCGGCTGTAAAAGAAGCCTTGATTATCCCTTGTCCAAGACGCACCCGAAAACTTGATCCACTTCAGATGATCTGCCGTATCTTCCCCAGTGGCAATATTTCTGACGCGATATTCGATCCAGTCAGATCCAGCGGTAGACAAACCGTAAGCCAGCCATTGACCATCATCACTAATTGATAGTCCCGATAAAGCTACTGTCCCGTCTGCGGATAAAGTATTGGGATCTAGTAAGACATCCCCCTGATCAGCCAGAGACTTGAGAGTGTACAAAACACTTTGATTTTGCAAGCCATCGTTTTTAAAATAAAAATAGCGATCGCCTCGTTTAAAAGGAATACCATATTTTTCATAGTCCCAGAGCTGAGTTAAACGCTGCTTAATTTTATCTCTGGCAGAAATAGTCGCCAGATAGCCATTTGTCACCTCATTTTGCGCCTGAACCCACTTTTTAGTCGCTGCCGAATCAGGATCTTCTAGCCAACGATAAGGATCTTTGACCTCTACGCCATGATAATTGTCGCTTTGGGCTACCTGCTGGGTGTCTGGGTAAATCAAATTACGAGATGATGTCACTTTACTAACTCCAAAGTGTTTGTATCTAGCATACGTCTGATGTGAATCAAAAAGCTTTTAAATTCAATGCTTAATGCTTAATGTTCAATGCGTGTCTTAGCTGTAATTAAACCGCGTCCATATTCAAAACTGGAGTTTCAAGGAAACCCCTTTTCCCTTTCCCCCTTTCCCTTTAACCTAACAACAGACAAGTTAAAAC
>JBCCNG010000346.1:0-5280 GCA_039025955.1 Cyanobacteria bacterium P01_C01_bin.72
CCTTTAACCTAA
Source organism: Cyanobacteria bacterium P01_C01_bin.72 (assembly GCA_039025955.1). Classification (GTDB taxonomy): domain Bacteria; phylum Cyanobacteriota; class Cyanobacteriia; order Cyanobacteriales; family Xenococcaceae; genus Waterburya. The sequence goes on from JBCCNG010000346.1 coordinate 13, forward strand.
CAACAGACAAGTTAAAACTAATGGTTTCAAAGTGGATGGGGTTTAAGTCTTGATTAAGTCTTGATCGAGTTTGATTATCGAAGGATTACTTGTAAATTAAGCAAGATCGACATCACAAACAGTTATTAAATTACTAACTAACATTTACTAAGAGAAATCTCGCTGGATGTCTACTATTCAAACTACCTTGATCATATGTCAAAGATTATCTATCTTCTACCTACCTGCTTCTGGATCTGGATGATTGTCGAATGTCTGGCTCGCGATCCGCAAAAAAAGATTTGGATCTGGGTGCTGATTTTCTTCAATTTCCCTGGAGCGATCGTTTATTTTTTTGTCCGCTGTCTACCAGAATTGGACTTTCCTATTGCTCGTAAAATCCAGCGTCGAGTCCGTCGTGAAGAGTTATGGAATGCGGAAGCGGCGGCGGCAAATATTGGTAATGCTTACCAATGGGTAATTTTGGGCGATCTCAGGCGGGAATTAGGGCTATTCAATAAAGCGAAAGATGCTTATTCCCAAGCCCTAGAGCAAGAGCCAGATAATCTTAAAGCTTTATGGGGTATGGTGGAAACAGAATGGGAAGAGGATGATTTTGTCCCTGCGAAAGAACATTTAGCTCATGTCCTCAAACTGAAACCAGATTATGAATATGGCAACGCGGCTTTGCTACACATCAAAGTATTGCTCAAGTTGCAGGAGGAAGCAGCAGCACAACAGCATTTAGAAGAGAATATCAGAGTTTGGAACAAGCCAGAAGCCTACTTACTCTTGGCAAAAATTAATATTAAGCAGGGAGAAACCGAAGCCGCTAAAAGACATTTAGAAAAAATGGTGTCTAATATCCGTAGCAGTCCCAAGTTTCATTATCAGCGTCATAAACATTTAGAACGCGAGGCAAATAAGCTCTTAAAAACCCTCTGAACATTTTCGGCTAGTGAACACAAGATTCAGCTATGAGGCTGCAACTCTTCTAAGATCATAAAGCGGATATGATTGAGAGATAGCTCACCGATGGAAACTTCTTCTTTATCAATTTTTACGCCGCCTTTGGTAATGATCTCAAACGCAATATCCTTCGCCATTTCCGCATGATACCAAGAAAGTCCCATAAAAAAGCGCGTGGGATAAGGACCACCTTCAAATAAATCGTCGGGGTTTGATTCCATTGGTAGCCAACCGTAGCCAGGAAGATAAAACTCCATCCAGACGTGATTATAGTCAGGCTGAAGGGGGAAATGACGTTTCAGGGGATCGCCAGGACATTTATATCTGCCAACGGTACGACAGGCAATGCCGTTGAGACGGCACAAAGCCAGGAGTAAGCCGAGATATTCGCCGCACGAACCGACACCCCGCTTCAGGACAATATCAGGGGTATCTATATGGGGCTTAATGCCGTAAGCAAGCTGATCGTAAACATAGTTCCGAATGCTATATACCTGGCGCAAAAGATTTGTTTCCGAACCTACCGCAGTTTTTGCTGCCTGGATGATAATTTCGCTATCCATTGCCAGGTTGTCATTGTCTAAAAGATACTTTTGCTGATATTCTTGAGTAAGTTGGGGTATATCTTCGCAATGGTAGGGTTTAAGCTGATATTTAATACTCCAAACCTCTAGAATTGCTTTCCAGCCGAACACGTAACGCTGTTCTGCATTAAAATTATCAAACTTGAATACGGCAATACGCTGTCCATCCTTGACCTCTTCGCTAAAAGGTAGCCCGATCGCCTGAACTTCGCGGATCTTTTGGCGGTCGGTTTCGGCAGGGAGAGCAATACGCCATTCGAGATCGGCAATTTCAATCGGATCTAAAGGTGAGATTTCTTCGGTATAGGACATTTCCACCAGATAGCCATTAGACAGGGCATAGTTTTGCTCCTGGTTGTAGTGGAAATAGAGAGGATGGATAAAAGTGCGATCGCGATACTGTAGTTCATAGTTGGGTTCGGCATTGGGATTATCGCGAATATAAACCTCGCGATCAGCATAGGCTACATAAAGGGTTTCTCCCTCGTTGCTAGAATTAAAAGCTAATCCTGTCGGGCTAGGAAAGGGGGTTAAAACGCTAAAAATAGTCTCTCCTGTTCCTCGATCTAAACAATAGACAGTTTGTTCTAAAGTGTCCGTCAGCCAGATCTCTTCTGACTTCACGGTAATGTTCTCTAAACCAATACCAGGAGCGTAAAAATGGGTGATCTTAGTAGCTTTATCGCGGTCATAAACTAAGATCTTACCCCGTCGCTGACTAGTTAAATAGATGGTTGATTCCCAAACGGCAATACCGTCTAAATCATCATCCAAACGGAGAAATAGCTGGGGTTCAAAATCCCGCGTGACGAGGGAACAACAGTAAACACATTCACGATTAGTAAACCAAAGAATATCGCCAGTAATAGCTAAACCAGTTGCGCCAATGAAGTCAGACCAAGTTCGAGTATTGAGTATTGTCGTATTGTTTGTAGCGGGATCGATCTGTAGTAAATAACCGTTGCGGGAATCGATCGCCCAAATCAGATCCTCATAAAACACCATCCCGTAAATTGAACTAGCTGCGATCGGTCTTATGGTTTTGGCAGCAGTAGATGTGTGTGTGGTCATATGATCAATCAAGAATTGGAGTACTTAAAATACTACATTCCTTTGACTAATTACGGTGTAGCTTGTGAACAATTGATGTTGATCTGAGTTCTTGTGTGAGTCAACCCAGTCACTACAAAGTCCATTTTTAGTTTTTTTCAGTTTACAACGCTCTCGATTTCTCTACTGCCCTCTACTTCACAAGTTGTACCTTTTCTTAACTTGTCACCAATGACTGTTAGCTGTTAAATTGCCACCATCATAATTTATTTAAATGTGCAACGTCATTTTCTTATCTAAGGAAGAAAAAAATTTTAGAAAATATTATGATTTGCCATTGCCACATTACTGATCGACACATTAACGTTAACAAGAACAGTAACAAACAGTACGCATAGTTAGAAATTTCAAACATGGGAACTATCATCAGCACCGTCAACATGAAAGGTGGGGTAGGTAAAACTACTCTGACTGTTAATCTGGCTACCTGTTTAGCAAAAAAACACCGTAAACGTGTTTTGGTTTTGGATCTCGATTCGCAAATCAGCGCTACCTTGAGTTTAGTTTCCCCTCATGATTTTGCGAAGTTACGCAAGAAAAAGCATACTTTGAGCTATTTACTGGATAATGTAATCAATCCTAATCCCTGGAGTAAGCTCAATATTGACGATATTATTGTGCCAAGTATTTGTGGCATCAATGGTTTAGAGCTATTACCTGGGGATATTGAGCTATATGATGAATATCAGGTTTCCGAGATGCTACACCAGCGAGCGCTCGCCAGAGACGAGCAGGAGTTTCAAAAAGTTTGGGATGACTTTGAAAGGGTTTTAATTCAACAAATTTTAGCGCCTGTAGTAGACTACTATGATTTTATAATTTTGGACTGCGCTCCTGGCTATAATTTACTGACCCGTAGCGGAATTGCCGCCAGCGATTTTTACCTCTTGCCTGCTCGACCTGAGCCTCTATCTTTAGTAGGAATTCAGCTTCTAGAAAGAAGAATTGCTAAACTCAGAGAAAGCCATCAAGATACTCAACCTGTAAAAGTACAGCTATTGGGTATTGTGTTTATCTTATCTGCTGGTGGGCTAATGGGTCGATACTATAAACAGGTAATGAAACGAGTCCAAGATGACTTTGCGCCAGAACAATTATTTAATCAGTCAATTCCCATGGACGTAAACGTTGCTAAGGCAGTGGATCTATTTACTCCAGTTTCTTTGGCAATGCCTAATTCGGGCGGCTCAAAAGCGTTTATGAAGTTAAGTGATGAATTGTTAGCAAAAAGTTCTGTTAAACAAGAATTAGCTGCTGCTACCTAAAGCAGTGAAAGATATTTATTGGCTGTCACAAATTCAGTATGTTGAACAATCCTTGGTTGGGAATGAACTTTTTATTCTCAGCCAGCTACTTCAACATGAATCTCCGATCTTACCTGGATTTATTTTGGGCAACCGTTGGTGGCGTGAGTTTTTATCGTTGATTGATGCAAAATTATCTTTCATTGAAGGGGATGTAGACTATCAGACTCTTCAGTCTGTAGCGCGGCGTAGTCAGCAAATTATCAATCAGACGGCTATGCCCCCAGCATGGCAAGCAGAGATATTTCAGGCAGCACAACAGTTAAATTCTCCCTGTCTCATTTTGCAACCTTGGCTGACGACATCTTCTGGGGAACCAACCAACAGTAATGGCATGTGGGGATTTCAGACCTGTAATTCGACCCCTGAAGCTTTAGCCACGGCAATTAAAGCCGCTTGGTCAGAATTATTCAGCGCCGTGAGTCTGAGCTATGGACAGAAATTGGGCTTTAATAGAGATCGCCTTAACCTCGCTATTCTAGTCAGACCACTACAAAACGCCTTTGCTTCAGGGACAGTTAATATTGGCAGTGAACTAATTCAAATCAAAGCTACTTGGGGTTTGGAGCAGAGCATCCTTCAGGGGGATGTGGAACCAGATGAATATTATCTTGATCGAGATCTGGGGCAGATTGTGTCTCAGCACCTGGGTCACAAAAACTATGGCTATCGAGTGAAAAACACCAGTCTGGCTACACCAATCAATGACTGTTTCGAAGCCTATCTCCCGCCAGAAAACTGGGGGGGAAACTATCTTTTAAATGAGGTAAGCTTAGAACAACTATTTGAGCTTATTCAAGCTGTGCTGAAGCAACAGCCAGAAACTAAATATCTGGTCTGGAATGCTTTTGATTCAGAATTCACACCGAACCTAAGTTTTTATTTTACTCAAGTTAGCGATCGCTCTATCTCTACTTTTGTCGCAACTGAGGTGATTAGCCCTAATCTACATACCACTGCGCCACCTCTTCTTTGCGGCTTACCCGTATCTCCTGGCACTATTCAAGGAGAACTAGCTATCGTTCCTGATTTGGATGCTCAATCCCAACCTATTATTGCCAATTCTATTCTCGTAACTAGAGTGATCGAGCCGCACCAGATATGGATTATCAAGCAGTTTCAGGGAATTATTACTGAGGTGGGGGGCAGAAACAGCCATGGGGCGATAGTTGCCCGAGAGCTAAATATCCCAGCAATTACCAATGCCACAGATGCGACTAAAATATTGCATGATGGCGATCGCATTCTCCTTGATGGCGATCAGGGTAAGATTTATGAGGCAACCCAGATAGCACCAAGCCTCAGTTTACCTGGCATCCTCG
>JBCCNG010000347.1:0-5272 GCA_039025955.1 Cyanobacteria bacterium P01_C01_bin.72
CAGGTAATTAAAATCCAACCTGATTATACTGATGCTTACATTAATCGCGGTCTTATCTACGCAACACTAGGAGAATATGAAAAAGCGATCGTCGATTACGACCAGGCAATTCAACTCCAACCTGACTATGCTAATGCGTACTATAATCGCGGTAATACTTACAAAAAACTGGAAGATAAACAGGCTGCAATTAGAGATTACCAAAAAGCTGCTGAACTTTATCAGAGTCAAGGTAAAACAGATTATTATCAAAACGCAATCAATCAAGTCAATCGGCTGCAATAGCTGATGTTACGCGCAGTTAATCTGTCAGGTTAGGTAGTGGGTAGTAGGTAATTAAATGATGAGTCAAGAAAATAACTAACGTCTTTCGAGTTTTTTAAAAGGCTAAGAGCTAAAAACTAGTAAACTATAACAAAGCTAATCCACATCAGGCATAGAACTAGGGAATCATAATATTTAATGGAAGCATATGATGCGATCGTAATTGGCGCTGGTCATAATGGGCTAGTGTGTGCCGCCTATCTACTCAAAGCAGGCTATAGCGTCCTGCTGTTAGAAAAGCGTCCTGTGCCAGGGGGTGCAGCTACCACAGAGGAAGCCATCCCCGAAGAAGCCCCTGGATTCAAATTTAATCTCTGCGCTATAGACCACGAATTTATCTTTCTGAGTCCGATCCTGGAAGAATTAGAGCTACACAAGTACGGTTTAGAATATCTAGCCTGCGATCCTCATACCTTTTGCCCTCATCCCGACGGCAAGTATTTCTTAGCTCATAGATCGCTAGAACAGACTCAAGCCGAAATTGCTCGCTACAGCGAACGGGATGCCGTGAAGTATGGTGAGTTTATTAGTTACTGGTCAAAATTAATGAGTGCGATCGCTCCTTTTTTCAATGCCCCACCCCAATCTATTTTAGGCATTGCTCAAGGTTACAAAGGTAAGAATCTGGCTGATGTTCTGGCGATCGCTGGCTCGAAGGATAAAGCTTTAAACTTTATTCGCAATATGATTACCGCCCCTGAAGACTTACTCAACGAATATTTTGATACCGAAATTGTCAAAGCGCCCTTAGCGCGACTGGCAGCAGAAATTGGCGCTCCTCCCTCCCAAAAGGGGATCACCGCAGGATTGATGATGCTGGCAATGCGTCACCAGCCTGGTATGGCTCGACCAAAAGGGGGAACGGGAGCGTTAACCCAAGCACTAGTTAAGTTAGTTACTGCTCAGGGAGGCAAAATTCTCACCGAGCAGATGGTGAAAGAGGTTATCGTCGAAGACAAGCGGGCGGTAGGAGTCCGAGTTGCAGGAGGCAAAGAATATCGAGCTAATCGAGCCGTAATCTCCAATATTGATGTCCGTCGCCTATTTCTGCAATTGGTTGCCCCTGATGCCGTTGAACCAGAGTTAAGAGACAAAGTTGAGCGTCGTATCACCAACAACAATGAAACCATTCTCAAAATTGACTGTGCCTTGTCCGAAGCGCCCCGTTTTACCGCTTTAGAAACTGCTAACAATTCACATCTAATCGGCACAGTTTTGATCGCCGATTCCGTTTCCCATGTCGAACAGGCTCACTCTCTGGCTACCATGGGACAAATTCCTGATGCCAATCCCTCCATGTATCTTGATATTCCCAGCGTGCTTGATCCAACCCTCGCCCCCCCAGGTAAGCACACCCTCTGGATTGAATTTTTTGCCCCCTATCAAATTGCTGGCAAAGAAGGCACAGGGCTAAACGGTACAGGCTGGACAGATGAAATCAAGAACAAAACCGCTGATAACGTACTTCAAAAGTTAGGGGAATATGCGCCTAGTCTTCAAGATTCGATTATTGCCCGACGGGTAGAAAGCCCAGCAGAATTAGGAGCAAGACTAGGCTCGTATAAGGGCAACTACTACCACCTGGACATGACCCTAGATCAGATGATCTTCTTGCGTCCTCTGCCAGAAATAGCCAACTATACCACCCCAATCCAAAACCTTTATTTAACTGGAGCAGGAACTCACCCAGGAGGTTCAATTTCAGGAATGCCAGGACGAAACTGCGCCCGCGTCTTTCTCAGTCTTCAGCAACCTCTAGCCAAAGCCCAGCAGTCAGTTAATTCTATGTTGCGATCGCTTTTAGGAATCAATTGACATGTCAAAGCAGATATAAAAATAACAGTTTCAAATCTATTAATTTGCAAATATGATAACTTTTTTGACTGTCTTTTTGACAGGCATTTTTTCTGGGTTTGTAGATGCAATAGCAGGAGGAGGAGGGTTAATCATGATTCCAGGGCTTATAGTCGTTGGTCTCCCTATAACTTCAGTAATTGCGACTAACAAACTTTGTGGAACTTTTGGGGCTTTGACTAGTTCAATCAAATATTCAAAAGAAAAGCATGTTGACTGGAAAAGCTTCGTTTATATGGGAATACCAGCCATCATAGGTTCTTTTTTTGGTAGTAGGTCGCTCAACTTTCTGCCCCAAGAATATGCTGAACCGCTGGTTATTCTACTTTTAGTCTTTATTACTTTATTCGTTTTATTGAAACCTGATTTTGGAGAGGCAAAAAACGAAAATCTTTCTTTAACTGAGCAATACGATAACGATAAAATTGCCAAGCTGCTAATTTTGGGTATTATTATCGGATTTCATGACGGTTTTTTTGGACCAGGAACTGGAACTTTTATTATTTTTGCCTTAGTTTCGGTTCTAAAATTTGATTTTTTGCGCGGAACTGGAACTGCTAAAGTTATCAATTTGATGACTAATTTAACTGCTCTATTATCATTTATCTTTATTGGAAATATTAGATTTACAGAAGGTATTACTGGCGCACTGGGCGTAATTATTGGTGCATATCTAGGTTCAAGCTTTGCCACTAAAAAAGGAGCTAAATTTATCAAACCCGTTTTTGTAACCATAACTGTAATTTTAATTGGCAAGTTAATCTGGGAATATCTTTAGATGTCGCAGTACGTGGATTGGTTAGGACAAGCTAAATTACTAATTCGTAAGTAATGAGTAATGAGTAATGGGTAATAAGTAATGAGTCCTAACATAAATTTGTATTGCTATAAAATAACAGTGCGATCGCCAGATTAGGCTGGTTCAAGAAAATTTTGAATCACTGCAACTGCTTGGGCTACCCCGTTTTCCTGCTGTAAACGACTTGCTATTGCTTGTGCTTTTTGTCGCAGTTCAGTATCTCTCGTTGCAATAGTGAGAGATGTTAATAATTTCTCCGTATCGAGATTTTTAATGGCAATAGGTGGCGGCGCAACTCCTAGCATCTCCAGTCTTTTGCCCCATCCAGGCTGATCGGCAAAGAAAGGAATAACTACCTGGGGGATACCAGCGTGTAAGCCCAAAGCAACCGTTCCCGAACCTCCATGATGAACTACCGCTTTTAAACGGGGAAATAGCCAGTCAAAAGGTACGTATTCTTCTAGCAGATAGATATTATCAGGTAAATCGACTTGACCTAGATTTGCCCAACCTGACAATAATATTGCCCTGAGATTAATTTGTTTTAAAGCCTCAATAATGATTTTGGTTACAGCTACAGACTCTCTCAGCGCCATGCTGCCAAAACCGATGTAAATAGGTTGATCTCCTTGATTAAGGAAATCTGATAGTTTGGCGTGGGGTTGATATTCGGTTTTTTTTGGTTGTAGATAGCCAGTAATATGAGCTGATTCAGACCAATCTAAAGGTCGAGGGACAACTATAGAGCTAAAGTAATGAATAATCGGAATTTCTGCCAAATTTGCGGGTTTGTCACGACGATAAGCCACGCCGAGAAAGGGAATCTTAGTGAGACCAAACTTTTGTCTGAAAGAATTAATCACTTGGCGATCGCTATTCCAAAGCAGAAGTTCAGCTAATTTATAGCTTAGTGGGTTGAGTTGCTGAAGCCATCCTGATTTACTTGCGCCAAACTGCAAAAAAGGAAAATCTTTAGTCGCAACAATGGGAAGATAAGACATTGCTAGAAAGCGAACATTCAAGAATTCTGCAATGTGATAGCCAAAAAGCGAGAGAGGAAAACCGATAATCAAATCGCTGCCTCGACAGGCTGATAAACTGTCTTCTATCTGTTGATACAGCAGCTCATCAGAAATCAACCGCAAGCTGCCTTTACCTTCCAAAGTGTTCAAACCAGCTTCAGAATTGAGCAGTTGTTTATAGTCTCCTGCAATCGGAGCAAACTCTAAACCCGAACCAAGGACAAAATCACGAAAGCGATCATGGGTGGCAATACAAACCTGATATCCCACATCTTTAAGACTCTGACCCAAAATACAGGCAGGATTAACATCCCCACGAGAACCTATGGCTAGAAATGTAATTTTGCTCATTAGGCTGAATCAACAAGACTGATTTGATATGGTTATCTTACATTTAATCTAAATAATCCTCAATTTTAGTCTTATTTCTGATAAACCCTGGTTTGATTCTGAAAGCATCGTGGATAGACTATTATTAGTAATATGTGAATTTTTGCTCAGGCAAAATAATCGCTTCATTTAGAAATTAAACTGAATCAAATTTACAGGCGTGATGTGTAGCGTCTCAACAGAATATGAAATTACCCATAGTCGCTGTTATTGGTAGACCCAACGTTGGGAAATCTACCTTTGTTAATCGTTTAGCTGGAGATCAACAGGCGATCGTCCACGATGAACCAGGAATTACCCGCGATCGCACTTATCGCCCTTCTTTTTGGCGCGATCGCGATTTTCAAATTGTCGATACGGGGGGACTCGTTTTTGATGATGATACAGAATTTTTGCCCATGATTCGCCAACAGGCAATGGCGGCATTAGTCGAGGCTTCTGTCGCAATTTTTGTGGTAGATGGTCAGTTTGGACTAACTGAGGGCGATCGTGAAATTGCAGAATGGTTACGTCGTCAGTCTGTTCCCGTACTCCTCGCTGTCAATAAATGCGAGTCCGTCGAACAGGGATTAGCTCAAGCGGCGGAATTTTGGGAGCTAGGTTTGGGTGAACCTTATCCGATCTCAGCAATCCATGGCAGCGGTACAGGAGAGTTACTAGATCTGGTGATTACTCACTTACCTCCTGTAGATGAATTAGCCGAAGATAATGAAATCAAGGTGGCAATTATTGGTCGCCCTAACGTCGGTAAGTCGAGCTTGCTCAACGCTCTGACGGGAGAACAACGCTCAATTGTCAGTCCTGTTTCTGGTACTACCCGTGATGCGATCGATATGTTTGTGCAGCGGGGAGGGCAAACCTACCGCCTAATTGACACCGCAGG
>JBCCNG010000348.1:0-5267 GCA_039025955.1 Cyanobacteria bacterium P01_C01_bin.72
ACGGCAAGGAAGTAGTGGGAGTCGGCAACTATATTGACCAAACCCATTTAGGTCTGGCGCAAATTCAGGCTCTCGGCAATCATAATCTTATTGGCTTTGGCTGGCAACTGATTATAGTGCTGCTGTTAGTTATCGGTTTAGGGGCAAGAATTATGGCTAAGTTACGCGCCAAATTAAAGGGGGCTAGAAGAAATTCTCGGAAGATTTATTAGTTGTTAGTTGTTGGTTGTTAGTTGTTAGTCGTTAGGAATTAAGCCTTGAATAAATGCGATTGCCCTTAACACGGTGCGAATTACTACAAATAGCTCGAAAGCAAAGCGCGTATGCGCATATGGGTCGAGGTCTCCTTTAGGGTAACTTGTCACTAATGCCTACTACCTACTACCTACTACCTAAAAACCATTTGACAAACAATACCCACCCTTAACTTACCAATGGCTGATAGCTGATAGCTGATAGCTTTGTCACAGATATCCTCTAAAATCCCAGTTTTTCAGCAAGCGTTAAGTAGACACCATCGCCGCGGCTAGCTGTTCTGGAGATACTTTGAAGGGCAGTCGATGGATGTCTGACTGAGGCTGGGTGGCAATCGCCGTTACCTTTCTTAACTGAGCCAGGGTAATATTCTCCAGTCCTAAATCTTCTAAAGACTTGGGTAAACCTATTTCGCTATAAAACTGTAAAAGCTGCTTTCTTGCCGAGGCTGCAAGCTGATTACCCTGCACCATTTCTTCTAGCCGTAGCTGTACTAGGATACCGTAGGCGACTTTTTCTCCATGCAGCACATCATGAGCTTCAGTTAGATGAGTTAAACCATTATGTACCGCATGAGCCGCAACGGTACGACAGTCTGCACCACCAATCCCGCCAATCACCCCTGCTAGCAACACGGTAGCATCAACTACTTCGCGCCAGGCATCACTATGATCATCTTGTAAAGCGATCGCCGATTTTTGCAACAAAATATCTCGTAAAACCCTTGCCTGCTGTACTGCTGAAATAAGCAAGGTCGCGCTAGAATCGCCACTGCTAACAGAGGCTTCATACCATTTGGCGATCGCATCACCAATCCCCGCAATTAAAGTTCTTTGGGGGGCTGTACGCACCAATCCATAGTCGAGAATCAGGAGATCGGGACAACGACTGAGGGTAACATCATATTGAAATGCCCCTGCTTCTGAGTAGACGTTAGATAAGGCTGTCCAAGCCGCACAGGTAGCCCCAGAAGTGGGAACGGTTACAATCGGCAAGCCACACTGATAGGCTAGCAACTTAGCCATGTCTAAAGCTTTACCACCACCAACACCAATCACCAGATCTGCCTGATGTTGGTTAACTGCGGTTTTTAATCTGGCAAGAGATGATTCGGCACAGTCGGGGCTATAGTTTGCCATCTGGGCAGATAGGGAGACGGATTCCGCCAGAGATTTGAAAGATGCGGCAACTTTAACCAGAGTTTGACTACCTCCTACTACTAACGGGCGCATCCCCAAAACGGCAATTTCGCGACCTGAATTGACTAGGCAATTCTCGCCTCGTAGTACCCTAGCAGGAGCGATCGCCAGAGGCGTATAATTGGTTACTTTAGTGTTGGATGCAGTGTTAGATTGGGTAATAGCTTGGTTACTCATGTATTAGACAGTTAAATTATTCTTGCGGGAGATTATCATTGCTGGACAAGGCGGGCAGTTGAGCTAAATTTTGCTCTAGGACGTTGATTTCAATATCTTGACTATTGCGGCTAGTGATTGAACGCTGGGCTGTGCCTAAGAATAAGGGTTGAGATACTCCAGGTTGTGGATGCAGTACAGTTCTTAATCTAACAGTAAAGCGATCGTTGCCCCCTGTTCCTGTTCTTCCATATGAGTATAGATCCGTTGCCGCCTGGATCAAGGTTGGTTCGATGGCGGATTTCTCTATTTCAGGAGATACGGCTACTACGGCTTGGTTTGCGCCGTTATCGTAAACAAGAGAGTAGCGGACAGCCCCAGGGATTTCGGCATGAGGAAATAAGCCCAGCCCTAGACCAAAAAAGCCCGCCGCTAATACTCCCATAAAACTGGTGACACCAACTAGGCGGAAGCGCCAGCCCCAGCCAAAAACAAAAGCGGCAATTGCCACCAAGAGGCAGGCAACAGTGCTAACTGCCAACCATTTGGCACAGGCAAAAAGATCTATCGTACTAAACATGCTTATTTATTTTATTATTGTGTTTAAGAATTCACTTGACATCCTCCCATCGCGGAACGCGAGGGATTCCTAAAAATCTAGAGGTTCTACATTCATCGACTCGCCGTTAGACGGCAGGGTCTCCCCAACCGCCCAAGAGGGCAAATCTCCTGTAGCGTAAGTTCCCCAATGCCCTTGGGTACTTAATCCGATTTGAAGTATTCGGATTGCTGATGCTATGTCTCTATCTTCTACATATCCACACTCACAAGCATGAGTTCTAGTAGACAAAGATTTTTTGACTCTTCTCTCGCATTTTGGACAATCTTGTGAGGTGTAGTGCGGTGGAATGGCAATCGTTATCTTGCCAAACTTCCAGCCGAAGTATTCTACCCATTTGCGAAATTGAGTCCAGCCAGCATCAGTTATGGACTTTGACAATCTATGATTACGAACTAGATTTCTAACCTTTAAATCTTCATAGACGATGCAATCGTTAGAAGCACATACGCACCTTGCCAGCTTCACGGCATGGTCTTTACGCTGTCTACTTGCTTTTAAATGTTGTCTGGCGTAACGCCTTCTAGTCTTGTGGTAATTGTTCGACTGCCTCTGCCCTCTAATATACTTCACGGACTTTTTGCGATTTAAACGATTGAGACGTTTTTCGCTACTGCGGTAGAATCTGGGGTTTTCTTCTGTGTGACCGAATGAATCGGCATAGAAATATTTCAAACCCAGATCTAAACCTATTGCTGTACCCGTTGGGAGCATCTCTTCTTTAACTTCGATAGAGATACAAAACTGTACGTAGTAGCCATCGGCGCGACGAATTAGTCTCACTCGCTTAATCTGTTCTGGCTGATAGTGATAGATGTCGCGAGAACCAACTAGCTTAACTCTGCCAATATTGTTTTTATCGGTAAAAGTTAAATGCTTTTTCGTATTCTCATCTAATTTCCAACCAGATTGCTTGTATTCGACCGAACGAGAATGCTTCTTGAATTTAGGAAAACCTTTTTTACCTGGAATATTCTTCTTGCGCGGATGCGAAGCATCCCAGTCGTCGCCAGATAACGATCTGCGCTTACGCGCTGCGTCAAAAAACCTAGAGATTCCCGACCATGCACGTTCAGCAGAAGATTGCCTCGCAGTTGAGTTTAGATTATTAGCAAAGCTATGCTCTTTAGCTAGAATGCGACAATATTTATTGAGGTCGTATTTGTTGACACCTTTGTTTTCCATCCAATAGCGCAAAGCCTTGTTTCTGACAAATTGACCCGTGCGAATTGCCTTGTCAATTGCCTGAAATTGCCGTTGTTTTGCTTTAATCTTATACTCAATTACAAACATAGTTTTATGCTATTGTATTTAGCACAAAAAAGATAAAAAAACTAGAGACTGAATAATGTTACTTAGACAACCTCTAGATTTAGAATAATATTATTTTTACTGTTTCTGCTTTTGCAAGTCAGCAAAAATCATTAAAGTTAATCAAATTGTTGGCATTACCAAATCAACAATGATATTTGGCTTTTTTAAATACCTGCTCGTACTATGGCATTATGTATAAGGGTTAGAACATAATCAAATTAAGAATGAATGTTGTTCCTAATTTTGCCAGTTTTCATCCTTCATCCCTTATCCTTACGAGCAAATACATTTTGTCCTAAAGGATAAGCTACGCAAATACTTCATGCTTCAAATTGGCAACGCCCTTTAGCTTATTGACCGTCGCCACTGGGCAGACTGTCACCCAATTCTTCTACTGCATTACCTGCATTATCAATACCCTGTTCAATGCCATCTTTAGCTTTGCCTGCGGCATCTTCTGCGCCTTTACCTAAATCTTTTGCACCCTCTTTAATAGCATTGCCCGCATCTTCGATACCCTGTTCAACTCCTTCGATGGCGTCTTGTGCTGCACCATCTACAGCATCAGGAGTTTCAATAGTTTGATTGCCAGAACAGGCGGTAAATACTAAGGACATTGCCACAAAGGCAGGGACAGCCAAGTTTTTAATATTCATCATTATCTAGATTCAAAGAAATTAATTAGACTACTATGTGATACTCGATCTTTGGCTGAGAGTCAAAGTAACTCATTCATTTAGGATGTGCGCTATTTTACTTAACCACGTCCTACTTCAGCAAAAATCTTCGCTAGTATAGCATCTGCTCCCTGTGCCTTTAATTTCCCTGCTAATTCTAGTCCTAACGCTTCTGACTCACCCCTGTCACCACTTACAGCATCTCGGAGTAATTGTTTGCCATCGAGACTAGCAACCATCCCTGTCAAGGTTAAATTATTATTCTCAATTTGAGTATTTACACCTATGGGAACTTGACAACCACCTTCTAGCTCTCTAAGAAATGATCTTTCTGCCAAAACGCGATCGCAACTATCGGCATCTTCCAAAACTTTGAGTATCTTAAGAATTTCTTCATCTCCTTCGCGGCATTCAATTCCTAATGCCCCCTGTCCCACGGCATGAAGGGAAATATCAGGAGAAATATGCTGGTGAATGCGATCGCTCATATCCAAGCGCTGTAACCCAGCTACCGCTAATATGATGCCGTCATACTCTCCAGCATCCAGCTTGGCAAGACGAGTATTGACGTTACCCCGAATATCTTTAAACTCTAAGTGGGGAAAATGATGACGTAGCTGCGCCAACCGTCTAAGCGAAGATGTCCCGATTACTGAACCTGCGGGGAAAGTCTCTAGCTGCTGTCCTTTATTCTGCTCATTTACCACTAAGGCATCGGCAGGATCAACCCTTTTACTTACGCAACCCAACATCAAACCTTCGGGCAGGTTAGTGGGCAAATCTTTGAGGGAATGTACCGCAAAGTCCGTGGTATTGTTGAGCATTCCCACTTCCAACTCTTTAGTAAATAAACCCTTGTCGCCAATTTTAGCTAGGGGAACATCAAGGATTTTATCTCCTTTGGTACTCATCTCCTCCACTTCAAAACTGATATCGGGAAAATGCTTTTCCAACTCTGCTTTTACCCAGTAGGTTTGCACCAAAGCAAGCTGGCTTTTACGAGTGCCAATACGAACAGTACGCTTATCAGTTTCAACGGTGGATGTC
>JBCCNG010000349.1:0-5247 GCA_039025955.1 Cyanobacteria bacterium P01_C01_bin.72
ATATAGAAGGAATGAATGTTGATGGCACATTGAATCCAGATGCTCCAGACGTATTTAACGATTTAAGAATTGTGATCGAATTTAATCGTGGAAAACCAAAAATTATTGGTATCTGGGAAGCGACAACTGAACCTAGTAGACGGTATACCAATAATCCCATAAGTCAATATGCCAGAAGACATGGCGCGGCAAGAATTGAGTTTGGTCAGTACAAAGCTTGGAAAGTTGGAATTCATGGCAATGCAGAACCTCATGAAGCCCTTGTTCAAAGAGATATGGTTACCGTGTGTCGAGACTTAGATAAAAATATGATTCGTACAGGAGATAAGAGAGACACTAATAATAACTTTGGTATTAATCAACACTATGGCTACGACTTCCCTCGTCGAACGATTGGAATAGCAAGTGCAGGTTGTTTAGTAGGGCGTACTCGTCAAGGTCATAGAGATTTCATGAAACTTATAAAACAAGATAAACGTTACCAAACAAACAAGAATTATCTTTTTTACACTACTATTATTCCTGGAAATGACCTAGAAAAAGAATTTCCTGCTTAATATATTTTCTGTTTAATAATTTGGCGTTGCTAGTTGAGAGTGTGAGGCTGCAAATAAACCTATCCTTGGCTGTTAGCTTGTAGCCTCTGAATTGCCTCGATTAGCAGCAAAAATTATCACATCAGATCTTGATGCAGCAACGCTTATAATTCAAACATCTACTGCTAATTTTGGACTGAAGAATACAATGAATAAAGCTTTAAATACCAAATTCATGGTGGCGACTACTGGATTAGTTTATTTCATCGGTAGTTCACTAGCTATAGCTGGATGTCAGCCCCAAGCATCTGCACAAGAATGCCAAGCTAAGGCTTATGTAATTGATCAAGATCCTCAAGGTCTTAATGTTCGTCAACAGCCCAATTCACAGAGTCAGATTCTCGGTACTTTACCTTTATATACAGAAGTAGATGTTTTTGATCATCAAGATAATTGGCTTTTGGTATCTCCTATAGATCCTGAATTACAGGATGTTGAATTTAAATCAGAAGGTTGGGTTTATGGGTCTCTGCTTGGTCTAAATACTCGTGGATATGGTCAAGATACTGTACCTTTATATTCTGAACCAGATAAGAGCGATCAACCGATAGCTGAAATTGCAGCTTCTAGCTCTGTCACCATGGTAGGCTGCTCAGGGGAATGGGTTTTAATTAAACAAAAAAATATTCAAGGGTGGCTTGAGCCTGATGAGCAATGTGCTGCTGCTCTTACTTCGTGTTCCTAAATTTTATAGTCATCAACCAAAAAAACTCTAATACGGGGGTGATTTGATGTCACAATATATACATCGAACATCTATAAAGAAAATTTTGGCGTTATGGCAAATGAGCAAGGCGTGGCTTCAGACAGCAAAAAACGGATTAGGGAGCATCTAGCCAAAAGTTCTGGTGGTGAAATTAATTTCCAGCGATCGCCTCAAAACTATAATCCTGAACAAAAGTCAGCTAGAGTTTCTAGCGCCAAGAAAAGCCGTCAGGAACATATCGAGCGCAGCAAGGGCAATTATGACTTGAGTGCTGGTAATAAACAAGAGCGTCGTAGTCGTATCATGAGTCATATTCAGATTACTAGAGGCTAAACTATACCGTTTCTCGAAAATAGTTAGCTGGTTATATATATATTAGAGTTAGATCATTCTTCAACTAATCTAGTTCTTGCAAAATATCCTCTAGCTGCTGTTGATAACGCCCGTAGTTAATCCAGTCGCCTTGCTGAAACGCCTCTTGTGCTTGTTGATAGATTTCTAATGCCGATTTTTTTGAAGAATTTACTGTGGTGGGAATGTTATCAGATTTGACTAAGCTAGGGGGAACTTGATCGAATACCATCGCCAAGGACTGTTCTAGGCTAGGAGTCATGACGATATCTTTGTTGTAAGCGACGATAACGCGAGTAAGTTCGGGTAGTTCTCCCTGTTCGGCGCTGAGATATAGCGGCTGAACGTAAAGTATTGAGCCATCGATAGGAATTACCAAGATATCGCCGCGAATCACTTGTGAACCCCGCTGACTCCAAAGGGTTATCTGTTCAGCTATTTCAGGATTTTGATCGATTCTGGCTTCGATTTGGAATGGACCATAAACGAGCTGCTGCTTGGGAAATTCATACAGACTTAATTTGCCGTAGTTTTCACCATCAGAACGCGCCGCCATCCAGGCAATCATGTTATCGCGGTTAATGGGAGTGAAAGGTAAGATCAGGACGAATTCCTCAGTGCTTTGATCTGGTAGCTTCATAATTAAATAATCGGGTTCAACCTGCTGTTGTTGACCCCGATATAGCTCAGTGGCAAAACGCCAGTCATCCTCACGGTTATAGAATACCTGGGGGTCGGTAACGTGATAGCTGAGGTACATTTTGGCTTGGATTTCAAACAAGTCTTGGGGATAGCGGAAGTGAGTTTGAATCTCTGGGGGGATAGTAGCGGCGTTTTTAAACAGTTGGGGAAAGCTTTTGCGGTAGGTGGTGAGTATAGGGTCTTGCTCATCTACTGCATAGAAATCCATCGTTCCATCTTTGGCATCGACGACAACCTTGACTGAGTTACGAACATAGTTGATGTTTTTATTTTTAATCAGCTCAGTTTTTTGCTCATGTGCCACAGCTTCGGAGTAGGGATAGCGATCGCTGGTAGTGTAGGCATCAATAATCCACTTGAGTCTGCCGTTGACGACGACTAAATAAGGATCGTTATCGTACTTAAGAAATGGTGCAACATGACTTACCCTATCCCTAACTTGGCGATGGTAGTGGAGGCGAGAATTGGGGGTAAAGTAACTGGAAATAAGAATTTTTAAACTTCCCTGTTCGTAAGCGTAGGCTAATCTACGCCACCAGCTATTGAGGGGTACTCCTCCTAAACCGTCGTACTTGATAAAGGCGTTTTCATCACCACGGGGATAGTCAAACTCATAGGTATCCATGCCCGTATAGATATAGTCCTGGGTTAGTTCACCATAATAGATTGCTGGTTCGGTAATTTTTAGCTCAACCTTGGAGACAGGAGGAATATTCTTCACTAACAGCACGGGTAAACCATCCGCAGTCACCTCGTTGACGGGGTTCATCACTAAGCCATAACCATGGGTGTATTTAAGCCGTTGATTAACCCAGGTTCTTGCTGAGGCGGGAACTTCACTATAGTCAAACTCTCTGGGAGCAAGCATCACCTGACGGTAATCGCCATCAAAAGTATAGCGATCCACGTCTACATCATTGAACTTATAGTAGAAGCGAATTTCCTGTAGCTGTCGATAGGTGCTTAGTAAAGGGCGGTAGTCCCAAAGACGTATATTATCGACTGTTTCTTGGTTTTCTGTCAGCACAGTAGCATTTTCGTTAGCTAATGGGGCTAGCTGATAGTCTTGAGTCTCGATCTGGTCAAGATTATAAGCCTGGCGAGTAAACTCAATATTATGCTCAATGTAGGGAGTTTCCCTAGCTAGCTCGTTGGGTTCAACGACAAAACGCTGCTGTAGTTCGGGATAAGTTCCGTTAACCACCACGAGAATTAAGACATAGACAGCGACACCGTAAAGTGGACGCAACAAACTATTTGACCACGTGGCGGCAATGAGCCAGACTCCCAGCAGAATCGATGCCACAATCATCACCCAGAAAGCAAAAAGGCGAGCATGGGTATCGGTATAGTCTGCACCCCAAACCACTCCCTGAGCCGAATATAGCAGCTCATAGCGCTCCAGCCAAAAGTCGATCGCAACATCTAAAGCGATCGCCGCCAGCAATAAGCTTAGATGCACCTTGATCGGTTTGCTAATTAGCTTGCGCCAGTTTTCTTCCAGAATGAGGTTTTTCCACTGCCAGTCAAAGCGCAAAATACCTTTAAAGACATAAACCAGAATTGATAAGACTAACGCCGCCACCAGTAAGGTTAAGCACCAGTTTTCCAGGTTATCTAGCAGCGGGAGGCGAAACAGATAAAATCCCAAATCCTGCTGAAAAATAGGATCAAGACGCTTAAACTCAGTAGCATTAAGCAACTGCGGAAATAACTCCCAGGCACTACTGCTCAAATTGGCTACCGCCAAAGCAATCACCAAAATTACGATCGCGATTAGATAATTAGCAATTTTATTAGTGTAGGGTTCAAATTCGCTTGATTCCAAAAATCGAAAACGGCGATCGCCAGTCAAGCGCAGGGCTAACCAGTAGTTCCAGCCCAAAAAAGCGCTATAAATAGCAAATGTACCCAGCCAAATAGCTACCTGCCAAACCAGGCGCTGCCAAAAAACCGTGGCGAACCCCACCGCCTCAAACCACCAGGACTCAGTTAGAAGATGCACTACGGCTGAAGTTAAGCTTAGAAAAGTGATCAGAGCGATGAGCAGGAAGGGTATAACTTTTTGCATGGACTGCATAGAAATTTGCACGAGCCTATTAAGCATATGGCGATCGCCTTGAGAGGCTTATCAGCATCATAGCCTTTGGTTTACTAAGGCTGACTATTATATCGCTGGCAAAGATTGGGGCAAATTATTGATTGTTAATTGCTTTGATGTTCCGTTTAGATCGATAATTAGATTATTAAGTAAAAATACTTGGTCAAATTAAAGACGGCACACCCTTAGTTAGCCACGTAATCTCTGCAAGAGGATAACATGTTAGATAGTAAATCAGTTTTAGAAGTACTGCGCCCCGTACAAGATCCCGAACTACAAAAAAGTCTTGTCGAGCTAAATATGATTCGTAATGTTGTCATTGACGGCAGCAAAGTCAGCTTTACTCTAGTATTGACCACTCCCTCTTGCCCTTTGCGAGAATTTATTGTCGAAGATTGTCAGAAGGCAGTTAAAACCCTCCCTGGGGTGGAAACCGTAGAGGTAGAGGTGACTGCCGAAACTCCCCAACAGAAGTCTTTACCCGATCGCACAACGATACCTAAAATTAAAAATATTATTGCCATTTCTAGTGGTAAAGGTGGGGTAGGTAAAAGCTCCGTGGCGGCTAATGTTGCCGTGGCTCTGGCGGCGAAAGGTTCTAAGGTAGGTTTATTGGATGCTGATATCTATGGCCCAAATGCGCCAAATATGTTTGGTCTATCTGATGCCAAAATTGCCGTAAGAAAAGACCCAAAGGGACAGGAAATACTTGAGCCAGCTTTTAATCACGGTGTAAAACTAGTCTCCATGGCGTTTCTCATCGACCCCGATCAGCCCGTAATTTGGCGTGG
>JBCCNG010000350.1:0-5246 GCA_039025955.1 Cyanobacteria bacterium P01_C01_bin.72
ATAGGAATCAATTGCCTCTTCGTATCTTTCTAATCGTCCTAAATCATTACCACGATAGAACCAAGCAGTGTCTTGTTCAGGATTGATTGCCAGACCTTTATCGTAGGAATCAATTGCCTCTTCGTATCTTTCTAATCGTCCTAAATCATTACCACGATTGAACCAAGATGAGTCTTTGTTAGGATTAATTGCTAAACACTGATCGAAGGAAGCGATCGCCTCTTCGTATCTTTCTAATCCTCTTAAAGCAAGACCACGATTGAACCAAAATACATCATGATTGGGATTGACTTCCAAATACTTATCACAGGAAGCGACCGCCTCTTCATAGCGATCACACTGAAATTCTAATGCGGCTTGTTTGCTTAACGCTTGAAGGTGTTCCTCTAAGCTTAGTTCTAGTTCTTTAGTTAATGCTTTGGTATCTAGTAATTCAGAGCGAAGTTGATTTTTATCTTTCTGAAAAAAATGCTCAAGATCTAGATTTATTACGTCATCTTTTTCAGGCATAAAGCGAAAAAAACCAGAACGCCAATCGAAACAGTCTGGGGTACGTTCAATTAGATATTGAATGCCAAAAACAGGTACGAGAAAAACTAAAGACAGGGGAAAGTCTCGCTTAAATCTATCTCTTTGTAGGTTTAAATAGCCTAAGAATCTGGGAATACCCCGCTTACTGCGGAAATAACGTTCTGAGCTATCAACATGAGTTGCGCCATTACCAAAGTTATATTCCTCGTATACTAGAAAAGAATGCTCTAAACCAGAAATAAAGAGGATATCGATCTTGTCGATGTCGGGAATTGGCGCTATTTCGTTGTAGAGGCTATTGATCGGTCGGTCGAATTTTAAAGTGACGATTTTTTTCTGTTTAACATCTTTACTTATTTCCCCGACAATATTTGTGCCGACAGCAGGAGAACACTGCACAAAAAACAAACCAAAACCTCGATTGCGCTGCAAAGAACGACGCAATGAATTGTATTCTTCTATTGCCGTGCTGTCTAAACCTTGTTGCCAATTAATTAATCTTTGATTCACTGGTCTATCTTATTACTGTCGGGTCAGGTTCCCTGCCGTAAAACGACAGGGCTTGCCTGACCGTTGCTGAATTCTGGAAGTTCTTTAACCAAGGGATGTACATCGTGCCAAATTTCTGTTTCTCCTGTCTCATCTACGGTTACATATTCCAGCAGAGAACGATTTAACAACAGATTTTGATATTTATCGCTATTGAGGATTTTATTATTTGCTGCTACTTCTCGCAGCAGCGACCACTGTTCTTCTCTGATGGCAATGCGATAGATGCTCTTTAACACGCCAACTGCCCGTCGAACCGCTTTAGCCGTAATTGGTAATTCATCAATTTCATTAAGGGCTTCCTGCATTAATTGGATCAGGTGTCGTACATGACCACCGCTCACAGCACAGAGTCGATCTAAAGTCTCCTTTTTCTCAAAAACTTCTGTTTCTAGACACAAATCTTGGTTAATACTCTTTACACGTTTAGTTAGAATATCTTTTAGTTTACTTAATCCTGCTTCAGAAGGAACATCGCTATTTAATTCTTTAATCCTGATTACTGGTAAGACGGGAATATCGCCATAGCGGTCAAATAAATCGGGGGCGCGATCAGAATATCGCAAAGAAATCGGCACGGTATAAATCACATGACAGTTTAGTCCCTGTAATTGACTACTGCGATCAATAAATATATGCTCGTGATTGCTACGGTTATCCTCTTGAATTGTGGGAGTTACCTTTTCCAGACTGTCAACAATAATTACTAACTTCGTTTTTTCCAGTGGCAAATGATTTTTTGCATCATCGATAAACTCATTAAGAGCTTTAATTAAAGTAGGCGTATGGGGTTGAACTAGCTGGCGTATTTTGGCTCTTTGAGAAGGTTCTGTCCTCAGATTAGCAGTAATTTTTCCAAAAGTAGCAATCGCCGCTTGTATACCGAGATTTTCCAACTCTACTTTCGTCAAACCAAGTTCTTTCAGTCCTGACCAGCGATCGCGCAGCCAATGTAGAATTGGATCTGGATTAGTCTGTCTAACATCCTGTAGCAGATGTCTGGTGCAGGCTAATAAAATATCGGAGTATTGAGTATCTTCCGAATCAATATCCTCTTAATCTGCACTAAAGTAAACAACAAAGCACTTACGATCTTCTAAATACTTTTTCAAGCGTAGCAATTCAGTGGACTTACCTGATCCCGTATGACCTGTATATAGCTGACAGGTAGAAGTATTTGCTCTAATAATCTTTCTGCCTAGTTGTTGCTCGATATTACTATCGCCTCTTAACTCTTCACAGTTCACGTATAAAGGATCGCCTGGGGGCAAAGGTTCTGAAGGCAGAAAAATATTATAGATATCAACGATTAGCTGCGGATCGTCATTCATAGCTAAAGAAATAAGCTCTTGATGGCAATATTATATGAAATACGGAAATGTTGGCTACAAATATAGTCATGTTAAACCGCGTCCACATAGACAATAGTAGTTTTCATTCATGAGCAACATAATTTTCTCAGTTCCTAGTCCCCAATCCCCAGTCCCCAATCCCAGTCCCGTAATCCATTTCAGGAAAGCAACAGTCTCGCATCATTGCTTCTCCCAGCATCTTTTGATATTTCCCCGAGCCAATTACAACCGAACCAAAACGTTCGAGATGAGGATTTTGTAGTTGAGCATCAAACACAACATATTTCCTTTGCCTCAGATGTTCCACTAGTTTTACCATTGCCACTTTAGACCCTTCGGTGATGCGATAGAACATCGATTCCCCAATAAATGCCCCTCTAATGGCAATACCCAAGATCCCCCCCGCCAACTTATCTCCTTGCCAAGTTTCAAAGCTATGCGCCCAACCTGCTTGGTGCAAAGCCAAATATATATCCATTAACTCATCCGAAATCCAAGTAGTATCGCGATCGGCACATCCTTCACACACTGCTTTAAAATCGCGGTTAATAGCGACAGAAAAGCGATTCTGATTAAGCACTCGCTGCAAAGATTTAGGATAGCGAAAGCGATCATCCAAAGGAATTAAGGTGCGCTGGCGACTTGAATACCAGTTCAATTTGTCGTTATCTTCCGCCATTAGGAAATAACCCTGACTATATCCCTCTACAATTGAAGAAATATTAATATTCATACCTATACAATTATCTATTTATATATAGAGATGTTTAAATTTGAAAATATATATATCTATTTACTTGTAGCTTATAGTTGTTCGCTGACTCTATTGAACTTAAATTTAACAAAATCAATTTAACAAAATTTAACTACTATGACTGACTCTGCCAAACCAATCGCGCCCATAACCTTACCCAAGGTAGAACATCCTGACCTGGAAGAACAGTGGCTCAGAAAATCTCTACATACTTGGTTAGATGAAGAGTTTTTGCCAGAAGCAATCAACGGCAAAATAGCAGAAAGAGCAGCCAAAATATTTGTTCGTCAGCGTATAGAAGGAGAAAACGATCTTGGTTCTTTAGTAATTGCCATCATCGCCGAAATGCGGGCTTTTGACTTTAGCCGTAGTTTTTATAGCGAATTTGCTGTTGCCAATGCTGTAAGCGATTTAATTTTGGATAGTTTAGGTATAAATCGCTGCTGTGGTGCATAGTTTCTTTAACTTAGTGAAAGATGAGTAAGTTCTCTTGGATCAACGAATGGAAAAATCGTGCATCAAAAAATATCGATGATGCGACCAGACGCTTAAAAAAAATGCTTCCTGCTGACAATCTTGCCCAGAAAGCCGCCGACTTATTTAGTGTGAGGGATGAACAAGTAGCAGAAATACTGACTTCTGTGAGAGAAAAACTCCCAACCACTGAGGCTCTATTAATCGGCAAACCTCAAGCAGGAAAAAGCTCCATTGTCCGTGGCTTAACGGGAGTATCTGCGACAATTGTTGGTCAAGGTTTTCGTCCTCATACGCAAAATACGCAAAGATACGCTTATCCATCCGAAGATCTCCCCTTGCTCATATTTACCGATACAGTAGGTTTGGGAGATATAGATAACAATACCCAGGATATTATCAGTGAGCTAGAATCCGAACTAAAGCAAGAGACTCAGCGAGCGAGAATTCTAATTCTTACAGTAAAAATCAGCGACTTCGCCACAGATACACTTCAGCGCGTAGCCAAAAGACTGCGACAAGATTATCCTAATATTCCCTGCATACTTGCTGTTACCTGCCTTCACGAAGTTTATCCAGATAACACAGATAACCATCCAGATTATCCGCCTCTTTACGAAGCTAATCAACGTGCATTTAGGGCATTACAAGAAGATTTTCACAATATTTGCGATCGCTTTGTTCTGATTGACTTCACTCTGGAAGAAGACGGTTATGACCCCACTTTTTATGGTTTGCCAGCATTTACTGAAGCCCTAGCAGAATTGCTTCCCGAAGCCGAAGCTCAAACTATCTATCAATTATTAGACAACAGCGTCAGTGATGAACTAGGAAGCCTGTACCGTGATACTGCACGGCGCTATTTAGTAGCTTTTTCGACCATGGCGGCAACTCTAGCGGCAGTTCCCTTGCCTTTTGCGACTATGCCCGTGTTAACTGCCCTACAAATATCTTTAGTAGGATTATTAGGAAAATTATATGGGCAAACTTTATCTCCTTCTCAGGCTGGCGGAATTGTTAGTGCGATCGCTGGCGGCTTTTTTGCTCAGGCAATTGGTAGAGAGCTAGTTAAATTTATTCCTGGCTTTGGCAGCGTTGTTGCTGCTTCTTGGGCAGCAGCTTATACTTGGTCGCTGGGAGAAGGTGCTTGTGTCTACTTCGGAGATTTAATGGGCGGCAAAAAACCAGATCCTCAAAAAATCCAGTCGGTGATGCAAAAATCATTTGCGATCGCTAAAGAGCAATTCAAGAATGTTCGGCAATGAGCTAATGATTTTGATAAATTTAGAGTTTTTTTATCTCTCCAAAGATATACATAGATAGAATTACAGAGTCAATCAAGAACCAAGATTCAAATTTCTTTTAAAAAAGAGTTGACAAGGGTTGGGAAGAACCTTATATTGGTAAATGCGCGGTTGAGAGACAACAAGCTCCCAGCAAGCGGTAGAACCTAGACAATACAATAGTTTGACGGTTTTTGAACACCAAGCTTTTTCGAGAGCAAATTAAGTCAAAATCCACCCGAAAAGACCCAGATTAAGGTTGAGAAGAAAATCTTAATAATTGGGGATTGAGGAATGGTCGAA
>JBCCNG010000351.1:0-5230 GCA_039025955.1 Cyanobacteria bacterium P01_C01_bin.72
GCGAGCTTACTTTGAGACGATTTACATTTTGGACATTTCATTAGCTAAAAACTAGTAATCCTAACTACTCGATTTTAGATTCAATAGCATTACGCATTTACCAACGCCCATGATGGATGTAATTTGTATGGGCGATGGAGATGTACCGCTGTTTGTGAGAATAGGAGATGGTAACGAATCAGATCGTGCCATTTTTGCCCAATTAATGAAACAGTTTAAGCAAGAGTGGAATCTCGATAGTATTTACGTTGCCGATAGTGCGCTTGCAGGCTGCGGTAGCAGCCAAGTCGCGTCTAGCGACGCTCTGAGCCTTTGGCTCTGCGCGCAGAAAATATTCAACAACTGGGAGAGTTAAACTGGATTACCTTAGTTCCCAGAAGCATCAAAACCGCTAAAATTTTAGCTGAATCCATTAAAGACGAGGTGTTCGTTCAGAGTGAAATTCTTGGCTATCGCATTGCGTCCTGCGGTTGTGATTACGGCGGAGTTCGTCAGCGTTGGCTAGTGATTGAAAGTGAAAAGCGTCGCGATAGTGACTTAAAGCAGCTAGAGAAGAGACTCACAAAACAACTCAAAATAGCCGCCAGTAAACTTAAGTCTCTAATGAAACAAGATTTTGCTTGTCCTAAAGGATACCGCTCCGCATATGCTGCCGATGCTAAACAAGCTGCAGGCAACCTGAGTCGAAGTCTGAAATATCATTGCTTGGAATCAGTAGAAATTAAGCAAATCCCTCACTACAGCAAAGCAGGAAGACCGACTAAAAATCAATCTCCCGAACACTTTACTTATCGGGTCGCGGCTCAAGTTATTCCTGTTGATTCAGTGATTGAAATTGCTCAAAGACAAGCAGGAAAATTTATTCTGGCAACTAACGTTCTATCCGAAAAGATTCTATCCAATGATCAGGTTCTAACTGAATACAAAGGTCAACAAAGTTCTGAAAGAGGCTTCCGCTTCTTGAAAGACCCCCTATTTTTTACTTCGAGTGTCTTTTTGAATACTCCTCGGCGAGTGGCAGCGCTGCGCGGACGCGCAGCGCGTCGCCGCCAGCGACGACTAGAAGGCGTAAGCCTTCGCGCAATGGTTATGGGCTTATGTCTTCTAGTTTACACTCTCGGTCAACGTCAATTAAGGCAAGCTTTAGCTCATTCCCAAGAAACTATTCCTAATCAACTCCAGAAACCGACTTCTACTCCTACACTCAGATGGGTTTTTCAATGTTTTCAAGCAGTTCATCTTGTTCATTTGAATCATCAACTACAGATCTCTAATCTCACCGACACCCGATTTAAGATTTTGCAGTTTTTTGGAAAACCTTGCCAACAATATTATTTAATTTGCTAACCTACCTGCGAAATGTCCGTTGGATTCTGTGAAGTACAAAAATAATTCATCCAACTCTGGAAGCAAAATGCCATAGGGTGTCAGTTGATTCGGAGGCTGATAGTCATGGTCACAAGCGAAAGTAGGAACTCGACTCGTTCCACCTCGAGAAAATGAGCCAATTTTTACAGTTGCTTTGGCATCCATTGAAAGACGTAGAGTTGATTCTTGTTCTGAGGCTAATTGGTTGAATTCAAACAATTGTTCAAAGATGTCATCTGTTTCGGCAATTTTGTCTTGGTGCGCGTTCCCTTGCTGAGGAAACCTCAGCGGGGTCGCACCGCTTTTTGAGGTTGAGTTTTTGCTACTCGTTGTAGATAATATCCTAATTGATTGAGTTTCTTATGATTCTGTCCATTCCATGTCAGGGAAAGTAATCGATCTTTTCTCTTTCTTCCACTTTACACTTTAATTGGATGTTTATTTAATTGGACTTCCCTTACAAGCCCATTTCACTTGGACTACTAGACCAAAAAGTTGGTATGTTAAATCTCTACCCACTTTTTCTGACGCTTTAGCTCTAGTACGCCGATTTCTCTGGGCTAGCACTTTTTCCATCTCATCTAAATCTACTGACATCATAAAAGTCCCTCGTTCTTTATTCAACAATTTGAGAGATCTTGCTGTTTATGCTGCTTGATTGGATAAAGTCGAGCTCAGAGGGTGCAGGAATTAATTAAGGCGACTGTATTATTTAGAATGCCGTAGCTGATAGTTTAAACTCAATAACCTCAACCACAGAGCGGGATTTTGCTTTTCTAGCCAGGGTTGGGTTTGTTTCAGCACCCCAGGAAACCAGCTTGCTAAGAGCAGGTTACGTAAAGCATCGAGATTAAAAGATAAGTATGAACCAAGCCAGCGCAGCATATCCTTTGTTCCCGCCATCTCCCAGATCCAAACTAGTAGAGCAGGATTTTTACGGGCAGCAATTAAAGCCAAACGGGTAAAGGTAAACCAGTCAGTCCGATCTTTAATAAATGTATCGGCAACTTCGGGGGGTTCATCTGCCAATAAGCCAAAAAAGGTATTGAGCATGGAGTTAATTCTCTGGGGGGGGAGAGTTTTGCCCGTAGGCACCATCATTCCCTTAGAAAATAGCCAGGTAACAGAAATGTTGCTTTGATAGGCACGAATTTGGTTCAGGTGCTGAGCTGTTAATAAATCGTGCTGGAGAGCCGTATTCAGCAGAGTTGTTAAGCGTTCTAGGTTACGCACCAGTGAACCGAAACCCGTAAAGATTAGAGGCGACTGTAACGAAGCCGCATCGCCAATTGCGACTAAACGATCAAATGCGACAGTGCGATCGCGATCGCTAGTACTAAAATGTCCAGGTATATAGCCAAAGGTCGGTTTTTTCCACACTAACTGTTCCATGTTACAGCGGCGATACTCAGGCAAAATGGTAAAGAAGTCCTCGTACATTTCTAGTAGCGAACCAGGATTATCGGCATGCACCTGATGATAGTGAAAGAGATAAAAAGTTAATTCTCCGTTACCAGCAGGAAACAGTTCCCAGATTAACTGTCTACCTCGGGAAATATCACCGTGAGAGTTGAGGACATCGCCGTAAGCTTCATCCCAAACTTCGGGGGCAAAACCGCTTTCAATTACAGCCCCAACGGTAGGACAAACACTATCAAAAGTACGTCCGCCATTTAGTTGCCAGGCAATGGGCGAAGCTGTTCCCATAGCATCGATTAGCAGTCTCGCAGTAGCCTTTTTACGGCTCTGAGTTGGCAAATGAGTCAACTGTACCATAACTTCTGTTGGAGAGATATCAGCCCGCATAAACTCCGTCTCATCCCAGATCACGCCTCCCGACTGTAGGAGTTTATCACCACAAAAACGCAGCAGTTTCTCTGCGTCTATTGCCACGTTAAGCACTTTTGGGGTATGTAATACTGCTGCCTTGAGATTGGGTGGATTATGGGCATCAAAAAACTTGCTAAAGCCATCGACATATTCAGCGGCGATTACTGCCTCGAACTCTTCGGGAGTAAATAGCCCCAGATTGATCAAGCTTTGAAACTCATCACGAGAAATATTCCATTCCCGATTCATTCTGCCAAAGGGCAGTCGCTCTACTAGCAGTACTTTATAACCTTTGAGCGCCATCACTGCTGCATGAATTACCCCCAATGCGCCGCCAATATAAATTAAGTCAAAATCTAAGTCAGAATCTCGTTGCTTACTTGATTCCTTCGCACTGCTAGAAAAAACCACTTCTTGAGGCTGCTGGGGATGCTTGACACTTTCTCGCCAACGTTTTTCCCACCAATACACTCGATTAAGATCGTATTCTCCATTCGGCATCTTTTGAAAAAAGTGAACTGTCTGGGGATAGTCCGCTTCTAAAGCCGCGAAAATTGACTGTTGTGACAGATTGATCTCTGGTGGCGTAGGATAACTTGGGGGATAAGCTAGTTTGATCTCCTGAATCAACTGCTGTTTAATTTGCTTGACTAAAGTTGTTTTTTTTCCCCATTGGAATGCTTTTAAATAGGTAGTTCGCTGTAGTTGCCAGACAAAAATCGAGATTTCAGTAGCGGATGCTTCAAACTGAATTCGTATGCCATCAGGGGTATTTACTTTATTACCCGATAACGGCTGCCAGACATTTTGTAACCACTCCTTCACCTTGAAAATGTCAGGCGTTGGTACTTCCCAATAGGCTAGTTCTTTCATATATAAATGATATTAATATTTTCTTAAAAAGTTTGAAATCGTTGGCAAATCTAATAGCATTGAGTTAACCTTACAGCACTGTTAGCCTTTGTCTCCTCAGCTCAGGTAAAATAAAGCACTAGTACTTAGTTACTAATCTACTTCAAATTTGTCCCACCTCATAATGGATTATCTCATTCCTGCTAACGCAGAAGAAATACTGGCACTCAGAAATAGTTCAATTAACGAAGAAATTATTGCTACAGCGATCGCTGGTGTGGTGCAGATGGCTCGTCAGCAGGGACAATCGTTGGATGAGTTAACTGAGAATATTCTACGAGATGATCGAGTTCTTGACCCAGATCGCCGCAAATGGCTGAGCCAGATGATTGTTCAGGCTTGGGATATTATTCCGATTTCTAGCGAAGATTCTCTCTAGATCGGTTGCGAATTCAGGCATTGGTCACTCGTGACAAGTTACCCTAAAGGGTACACTCAATGTTACAAGTGCAAGCCGCTTTGCATAAGGTTATGTGCTGTTTGTCAACTGGTATTACGTAACTATTTATTTTTACTCAAAATATCTAGTGAAATGCGTTTATTAAAAGAAAAAATAGCAAGATTATCGCAATCAATAAATTTAGGTAGTTATCACTTCAAGTATGGAGAAACAAGAGTCTAATAATCCAATTTTTGCTAGCGAGACAACTTTGCGTGCAGCAAGAAAGCAATGGGAAAACCTAAGGTTACAGTCACACTCTACCCCCCAGTTATCATCAAGCCTATCACAATTGCCAGTAGATAAATAATTGGTTCAATATAGCTTTCTTGACGGAACTGGCGAATTGTTTCATCAGATAAATCAGATTCCACCAGTCTTCTTTTTTGAGTGCCATAAATCCACGCGGTTGTGGAGAAAATACCTACACCTATAGCTGCCAAGCTGTAAAACAGATTGATCGCGAATACGCCTTCATAAGAACCAGAGAGATTGCTAGCATAGGTTAACAACACTACAAAAAATAGAGCAAATAGACTTAAAAATGTATGAACTGTATCGGTCTTTTGATAATGCTTAAATTGATGTACATGGGTAAACCAGTATAGCGTTTCTCAAAATGGTGAGATACAGTAACAGGAATGAGAAAACCAACCATGAATATCTTTACCCGAGACCTGA
>JBCCNG010000352.1:0-5220 GCA_039025955.1 Cyanobacteria bacterium P01_C01_bin.72
ATAGAATCGGTTTATAAAAATTGTACTCACTTTGGTTCGGGACTATTTGAAAAAATTCAAAATGATAATATTGTTAGTATAAGCGAACCTTTGTCATCAACAATAGAACAGCTAACTCCTAAAGAAAAAGAAGTATTGAATCTACTGACAACAGGTGCGAAGAACAAAGAAATTGCCCAAACACTGTGTCTTGCAGAAAGTACGGTTAAAAACTACGTGAGTCGAATTTTAAGTCGCCTGCAATTGCGCGATCGCATTCAAGCAGCTTTATTTGCTAATTCTTATTTAGATCGTTAAAAAGGATAGAAGGATACCCTAAAGGGTTCATGAGTTGCTCTATGAGGGAAACCCTCAAGACCTCACTCATTCACCGCTTCGCATATTAGTTGTTAGTTGTTAATTGTCCTAAAGGATATCACTTTTGAATATTTGATATATTCCACAGTAACAAATCCCTCTCAGCAATTCGATCGTGCCTAATTTAGAGAAGTTTCTCTTTCTACTGGACATTTAATTTTGCCATCCTTTATCTGAATAATTCGTTGGCAAGCTTCTCCTACTTCGCGATCATGAGTGACTATCACCACAGTGATTCCGCTATGATGAAGGGCATCCAAAACTTTCATTACCTCTTGACTGGTACTAGAATCTAATGCCCCCGTCGGTTCATCTGCAAGGAGCAATAATGGCTCGTTGACAATCGCCCTGGCGATTGCTACTCGTTGTTGTTGTCCTCCTGAGAGTTGATTGGGATATCGATGTAGTTGAAGTTCTAAACCTACTTTTTGTAGAGCGATTACTGCCTTGTCAAAACGTTTTAAATAAGGAATGCCGCCATAAGCCATCGGTAACATGACATTTTCTAATGCTGTCATTTCAGGTAAAAGATAAAACTGCTGAAAAACAAAGCCAATTTGATGGTTGCGAATAAATGCTAATTGACGGGCGTTTAATCCATCTACCGCTTGTCCGCTCAAATAATATTTACCACTACTAGGACGATCTAAACAGCCAATAATATTCATCAAAGTTGATTTACCAGAACCAGAAGTACCCATGATGGCGCAGCTTTCGCCGTAGTGAATCTGGAGATCGACTGCTCGCAAGATTCTGGTAGTTCTATCTCCATGATGATAAAACTTGTCGATTTTTTGCAGATCGATAATTACTGAATTGTTATTCATTTGGTTTAACTCTTTAAAGCAATAATCGGATCTAGTTGGGCTGCATTGCGGGCAGGGACAACGCCAAAAACCAGCCCAATTGCCCCCGAAACGCTCATCGCCATGATAATTGCCCCAGAGCTAACTACGGCTTCTAGGGGAGAGAGGGCCGCGATAATCAAAGTTCCGCCCACTCCCAAACCCGTACCAATCAAACCGCCGACGGTAGCTAAAATAATTGCTTCAACGGTAAATTGCAGTAGGATGTCGCCACCCGTTGCACCCAAAGCTTTTCGTAAGCCGATTTCTTGAGTGCGTTCGACTACTGAAACCAACATAATATTCATGATGCCAATTCCGCCAACGAGTAGAGAAATACCTGCGGTGGAGGCTAAAACTAAAACTAAAATATCCGTCACGCGATCGGCAGTTGCCATTAAATCTTGTTGACTGCGGACGCTAAAGTCATTTTCTCCCTTAAAAATGTTATGACGCAGACGCAACAAATTCGTAATTTGATATTGGGCTGCGGTAGAGCTTTCGGCATCTCTGGCAGCGACGGAAATTAGTTGTACAGTAGGACTAGATCGGTTGGTATCTTGCCCTGAAATCTGATTTGCCATCACGCTGATGGGAATTAACACTACTTCATCCTGATTTTGACCTAATGACGCGCCTTTTTCTGCCATCACGCCAATTACTCTAAAACTTAGATTATCGATGCGAATCTTTTGTTCGAGGGGATTTTGCTTGCCAAAAAGAGTTTTTGCCGTATCGCTACCCAATACCGCCACGCGATCGCCTGACTGCTCGTTTAAGAAGTTAAAAAACTCTCCCCTAGCAACCCCAGCATCATTCACAGTTGTATATTCGGGAGTTGTGCCTTTGATACTTACCTGAGTCTCTCGGTCAAAATATGTCACCCTCTTACGTTCGCTTTTTTCGGGGGCAATTCCCATTACCGCAGGAACTTCACGGGCGATCGCTTCTGCATCGGCTAAGACTAAACTATTGGACTGTACTGCCCCTGCTTGTGGTCCTCTCTGCTCTACCCCAGGAGAAACAAATAATACATTTGTACCCAATAATTCAAATTGCTGACTGATATATCTTTGTCCCCCCTCTCCTATTGCAACCATTGCAATAACAGAAGCATTGCCGATAATTACTCCTAACATGGTCAAGCCGCTCCTTAGCTTGTTGCTGCCAAGGGTTTTGCTTGCCATTTTTATATTTTCGACGATACTTGCACTCATGGTTCATGTTAGTTGTTAGTTGGTGGTGGTTGGTTGTTGATCGTTAATTGCTAGTCTCCCAGTCCCCTTGTCTCCTTGTCTCCCAGTCACCTGCTGGCGATGTTGTTGTTGCTATTGTTGGATGTATTTGAATTGTTCGGGGGTTAATACTCCTTGTATTTTTGTATGAGCCGATTCGATCACCAAACGGATCTGTTTTGACTGCTGGAAAGATAGAGATAGATTTTGTAAGGAAAGTCCCAAAGTTAAGCCTTCAGATAGATTGGAGGTAAAGTGTTCTAGCTGTTCTATTGTTAAAATGCTTTTAATGTCTTGGCTTAATTCTCGATTAATCAGAGCGATACTTTTTTGTTGAGATTTATCCAGAGCCAGTTTTCCTGGTAAAGATAGTACGGGCTGTTCGATAGTTAAAGAATGATGTTGAAAAACTTTCGCGATCGCCTGTGGTTAGTTATAAATTCCTAAAGTAGAACCAATTATTTATGGCAGTAAAGTAATTAGCTGACCCTCAATCGATATATTCATGGTTGAGCTTTCTCATTAATTAGTGACAATTTAAGGTAAAGAAATTCTTCTTCTTTCTCCTGGTGGAGTATCAATAAATACGCGATCACTCTTGTCTAAACCTTGAGTAATTTGAGTTTGACCATCTTGACTAAAGCCAATACGTACGGGTTTAAATTCTGCCTTACCATCTTCACTGGCTACCACCATCACGCCAATTTTCCCTTGACTGGTGGTAATGGCTACGGTAGGAATAGTTAGGGCATCGGCGATGGTTTTGCCCTTAAATAGAGCATCAACATTCATTCCTGATCGCAATTCTGTATGTCCTGTAAGCAATTCCACCTTAACTTCAAAAGAAGTGACGTTGTTTTCCACCACCGCTTCGGGGGCGATTTGTTTGACTCTGCCCGTAAAAGTCCGATTGGGATAGGCATCGGCAACAATCTCTACAGTTCGATCAAGTTCGATGTTGGCAATATTGGCTTCAGATACATTGACGTTAACTTCTAAATCTGAGGCAATAGATAAGATCGAGCTTGAGGTGGCAGAAGAAGTAGCCGAAGCCGAGACATCAGGAGTAACAATTGACCCGACTACCGCATATCTCTGACTGACAATACCAGCGAAAGGAGCGCGAATATCGGTATCTTCGAGCCTAGTTTGGGCTAATGCCACTTTTGCCCTAGCCGTACTAACTCTAGCTTTGTATTGGTCAATCTCTTCTGGACGAGAACCAGTTGTCAATTCTTGTAGTTGTTCTTTGGCTTCAGCTAAACTAGCGCGAGCTGTTAAATCTTCGCTGATATACTCATCCAAAGTCAGTTGAGCGATCGCACCTTCTTGGGCGAGAAAGCCATATTTCTCTACTTTTTTAGCAGCCAAATCGGCTCTGGCTTGGGCGGATCTAACCTGAGAATTAGCTCTGGCGATCGCTTCGCTACGATTCCCATTTAGTATTCTGCTATATTCAGCCTGTGCTTGTGCTAACTCCCCTTGGGCTTGAGCGAGTTCGGCTTTTAGGTTAGCAGAGTCCATTTTAGCCAATAGTTGTCCCGCCTTAACCTCGTCTCCCTGTTCGACATAGAGTGCGGTTAATCTACCCGTTGATTTTGGGCTGACGTTAACCGAGTCAATGGGTTTGATGCTGCCGCTGGCTTCGGTACTAATTTCCAAAGAGCGAGTTTGTGTGGGTACGGTCAAAGTCTCAATATTAGGTCGATCGGCTTGACGGCGGGAAGATAAGCGAACAAATCTCGCTCCAGCTAATAGTAGAACTAAAATAACTGGTATTACCCAACGAAACCGCTTCTTTTTTGGCTTGGCGATCGCAGAATTAGATTTTTGGTTGGTTGTAACAGCAGATTTCTCCACATCAACAGAAATATCTGGTGCAGGTTCAGGAAGACTGTCCATAAATTTAAAACTAAATAGATCTTTTAAAAGATAAAAGAGCAAAATTGACAAATTTTAAAGCAGTTGTTCCATAACCAAAGCCTGTTCGTTGTCCTCACAAGCAGCTTTTAGAGCATCCTGGCGATCTCTCATCGCTCCGCGATCTGGGGTAAAAGTTGTGTTTCCTTGTTGCTGGGCTGTCCAACCACTGAGCCAAACTAAACTCATCACTTTTTCCATTCTGCCGAGATCGTCAAAATCCGCGCAGGTTAGGGTTAACATATCGATGGTTTTATCGTCATCTTGAGCAATAACTGAAGCTGGAGATAAAATAGCGATTGTCGTAGTTAGGGCAATCGCCGTTCTCAAAGAGAATAGTTTTAGGTGCATACAAGCAAACTCCTCTAGCTAAAATGAAATATAGTTTTATGCTAAGAGTTTGTTTTTTTATTTACTTCGATCGAAAGTCTCATAATCTATTGTACTAAAGTAC
The DNA here is from genome assembly GCA_039025955.1 of Cyanobacteria bacterium P01_C01_bin.72. Taxonomy (GTDB): domain Bacteria; phylum Cyanobacteriota; class Cyanobacteriia; order Cyanobacteriales; family Xenococcaceae; genus Waterburya. The sequence goes on from JBCCNG010000352.1 coordinate 4,812, forward strand.
ACAATTTTGAGTGACAAATATTGTACTTTGGTACGTATGATTTATTTTGTATTTGAGATTAAACTAGAAATATCAACCGCTTATTACTTCTCTATGTAGTAGTCTGGTTTAGATTTTGTTACTAAAAGCATAAATCAACCTAAAGATAAAAAAGAAGCTAGGATCTTCTGCGTAAGAAAACCAGTTCTTTTTTGTCTTTTTTTGTCTCAATATACTCAGATCGTGAAATTTACTAATCGGCTTAAATCCCATCCCTTACGTTTGTTGCTTTATTTGGAGTGGATTTTATTCGTGATTAGTATTCTGGGGCAATTTCGTGCCAAGCACTTTCCTCTGCCTCCAATAGAATTACCTCCATTTTTTCCCACTATAAAAACAAAATATATGGGAGAGGAATTTGAATTTAGAG
>JBCCNG010000353.1:0-5211 GCA_039025955.1 Cyanobacteria bacterium P01_C01_bin.72
CTACTCGATCCGTAGTAGGCGCAACAGCAGCTTCGACGACGACGCCCGACTGGTCTTCCAAAACCTATCTCGCTAACGGCGCATCCTGGGGTGAAACTAGTCCCAAGGTGGTAGTACAGAAAATTCTTGACTCCCTTGACGAACAATCGATCCTTAATCGCCTCAAATCCGAACTGAGGGCTAAATTAACTCCGTAAGGATCATGTTTGATGTACTTGACTACCAAATCAAACAGTTGTCTATTGTTCATTGCTCATTGTCCATTGATAAAATAATTTACGTATCATCCATGAATTTGAGGCTATATGGTAACTAGACGAGTTGCAGACATTCTTAAAAATGGTCAACCAGATGAACCCGTAACTATTAAAGGTTGGGTACGTACCAAGAGAGAATTAAAAGGATTTTCTTTTGTCGAAGTCAACGATGGCTCATCATTAGCAGGTTTGCAGGCGGTTCTAGATGCCGACTTACCAGACTATGAAAACGTGATCAAACAGCTAGGAACAGGAGCTTCTGTGGAGATTACGGGCAAGCTGGTGGAGTCTCCTGGTAAGGGACAAAAGATCGAAATGAAGGGAGAAACGGTAATTGTCTACGGGACTGCCGATCCTGAAACCTATCCCCTCCAGAAGAAACGCCACTCTTTTGAATTCTTACGCACAATTAGTCACTTGCGATCGCGTACCAATACTTTAGGAGCGGTATTTCGAGTCAGGAATGCCTGTGCTGCGGCAATTCATCAGTTTTTTCAGGAGAAGAGCTTTCTCTGGATTCATAGTCCAATTATCACCGCTAGCGACTGCGAAGGGGCAGGAGAATTATTTACCGTTACTAATTTTGATCTCAATAATCTGCCCAAAAATGAAGAGGGAGAAGTCGATTACAGTCAGGATTTTTTTGGTAAACCAGCCTATCTAACCGTTAGCGGACAGCTTCAGGCGGAGGTGATGGCGATGGCATTCCAGAATGTCTATACTTTTGGCCCTACTTTTCGGGCGGAAAACTCTAACACCTCTCGTCATCTAGCAGAGTTTTGGATGGTAGAACCAGAGATGGCGTTTTGCGATTTGGAAGGGGATCAAAACCTAGCCGAGGAGTTTCTCAAGTATATTTTTAACTATGTATTGGAACACTGTGCCGATGACCTAGAATTCTTTAACAAGTGGGTGGATAAGTCGGTCTTGGCAAATGCCGAGAATATTATTAATAACGAGTTTGAGCGGATCACCTACAGTAAGGCGGTAGAACTACTAGAGAAAGCCACACAAAAATTTGAGTATCCTGTCGAGTGGGGTATCGATCTTCAGTCGGAACACGAACGCTATCTGGCGGAAAAGCTGTTCCAGAAACCTGTTATTGTGACTAATTATCCTAAAGAAATTAAAGCCTTTTACATGCGGCTAGATGAAGGAGAGAAAACTGTCTCAGCTATGGATGTACTAGCTCCAGGAATTGGAGAAATTATCGGTGGTTCACAACGGGAAGAACGACTCGATGTCTTGGAAAGACGAATTCAAGAAATGAATATCGAAGCGGATGATATTTGGTGGTACTTGGATTTAAGACGATATGGTACTGTTCCCCATGCAGGATTTGGCTTAGGCTTTGAGCGATTAGTGCAGTTTATGACAGGCATGACTAATATTCGCGATGTAATTCCTTTCCCTCGCACTCCTTTAAGTGCAGATTTCTAGTTGTTTAGTAGATGTCTGTGCTTTAATATTCAGGAGATAGCAATAGCCTATCTCCTCGTTAACAACAGACAAACTTATCCGAAAAAAAACTTGATGACAATGCTCAAGATCACTAATGTATTTATCGCTATCAATTATTTTAGTAAATACGTTATGTAGCATTAATTAATTCAAACTCAAGTCCAGTTGTAAATAGAATTTGATTCATGAACATCAGCAGAAAAATGATATTTCCTGCGTTTGCAGTTATTTTTATCTTGTGGTTAGAGTTAAATGCTAAAGCTAGCACTAGCAATCAGCTCAAGCAAGAGATCGTCACTAACTGTACTGATAGTCACTGTGTTGATGCCGTAAATAGCTATTTCTCAAAATGTTTTAATCCTATCTATGAAGAAAACGGCAGCCAGCAGTTAGATGCCCTTGCTACTCAAGAACTAACTGTTTGTATTGAGCGTAATGCCAAATCAAAATAAACAGCAAAAAAATATCGGCTTTTGACAACCGATTAATTAAAGATTAGGTAAAAGGTTAGATGATTTTGAACCCGCTATTTAGACTGTCATAATATCTTTTTCTTTTACTGCCAGCAGTTCATCAATTTTTTTATTAAAGCTATCGGTAACTCCTTGAACTTCATCCTGTAGATCTCGCGATTCATCTTCAGAAATGTCACTATTTTTCTCTTGCGATCGCACTTCTTCAATCGCATCACGACGAATATTACGAATGCCTACCTTGCCTTCTTCGGCTAGCTTACCCGCAGTTTTTACCAACTCTTTACGACGTTCTTTTGTTAGCGGGGGAATATTTAAGCGAATTAAATTTCCGTCATTATTAGGAGTCAGACCAATATCAGACATGGAGATAGCTTTCTCAATTTGTCCCATGCTGCCCTTATCGTAGGGCTGAATCATAATGGTGGTGGCATCGGGGGTGCTAAGATTAGCGAGAGATTTTAGCGGTGTTTCCGTACCGTAATAATCGACCATCACACGGTCGAGAAGAGAAACGCTGGCTCTCCCCGTCCTAATCGTGTTAAAAGACCTTTGAGTCGCCTCAACTGTCTTCTGCATACGTTCTTTTACATCAGATAACTTCACAGTTTCCTCCTACAATCGTGCCTACAGATTCACCTTTGGTAGCGCGCATAATGTTACCGTTGACCGAGAGATCAAAAACTAAAATAGGAATATCATTCTCTTTGCACAGGGCGATCGCCGTACTGTCCATCACCCTCAATTCTTTGGTTAAAACATGATTATAGGTGAGGCTTTGATAGCGATGGGCATTAGGATTGTTGACAGGATCAGCATCATAGATACCATCTACTTTAGTAGCTTTAAAAATAATCTCGGCATCAATCTCCGCCGCTCTTAAAGCAGCCGTTGTATCGGTCGTAAAGAAGGGATTTCCTGAACCAGCACCGAAGATTACCACTCGTCCTCTTTCCAAATGGCGAATTGCGCGACGGCGAATATATGGTTCGGCTACTTCCTGCATGGCGATCGCCGTTTGCAGACGGCTATCAATCCCAATTCTTTCTAAAGCATCTTGTAATGTCATCGCATTCATTACAGTTGCGATCATGCCAATATAGTCGGCGGTGGCTCGATCCATACCCTTAGCAGAAGCTTTCATCCCGCGAAAAATATTGCCTCCACCTACCACAATGGCTAATTGCACGCCAGTTTTAACCACATCTGCAACCTCTTGGGCAATCTCAGCGACTACCGCAGGATCGATGCCATAGCCTAAGTTGCCCATTAGGGCTTCGCCACTTAGTTTTAATAAAACCCTCTGGTAACTCATTCCTATAAAAGTAAACCTCGATCTTGCTTGTTATTTACCTCCCCATAACATAGCAGCTTTCTGTACATTATTAGTCAAAAAGCTATCCTTTTTTAGAGGTATAAATGTCATTAAAACAGGAAGTTAGACAATAACTATAGATTTATTAAAGAAGTTTTTTCCCTCTTTTAAAGCCCATAAAATCACTAGGTAAATTTATTGAGGTCGCCAGTTTATTTCCGTACCGACTGGAGCAATATAATCCCTAGTAATTTTGCCCCCAGAGAGCATAGTCTCCACACTATTGCGAAGATAATGATGTTTAACTTCTGCTGCTGACTCAGCACAGTCATCAATCCTACCCTGATAGCGAATTACTGCATCGCTGTCTAATAAATAAACTGTGGGGATAACTTTGGCTTTGAATCCCTTCGCTACGTCTTGAGTCGAATCCCGTAAGTAGGGGAAATTTAGGTCGTTTGCCTGAGCATATTTTTGCATTTCGTCCATGCTGGCGGCAATTGGGCGATCATAATGATTTGAGTTGATGCCCATCATAGTAAATTTTTCGCCCCCAAAATCAGCTTGAATTTGCTTAAGACGATTAAGATACTGATCAGTTTCAGGAGTGTCTCCCATAAACACTACTGCGATCGCTTCAAACTGACGACGATAGCTGCCTAAATGATAGACTTCCTGATCTATGCCTGGAATCTCAAAGTCGGGAGCGTAATTACCTATTGTATTCATAAATATTAGTGACAATAAAAGTCTGTATTAGTAAAAAAACAGCCGTAGTTTGCTTCAGGAACAATCAATTTTATCAGGTTTAAATTTAATTGGAGTGTGAGCCAGATCTCGCTCCCATCTTTTGAATGTTGACAGTGGCGAATAGAAAAAAATCCCAGGCAGATTTCCCCTAACTTCTATTTACATACGTGCCAATTGTCTTAGGGCTGCTCAAACTCGCGCGTTACATGCGGCTCAGCGCGTTAGCGCAGATCGTCGCAGAGCCTATCGGCTCAGCTCGTCGTTAGACGACTGGCGACTTTTTCAAAGTCGCGCACTGGGACGCGGATGCGTCCGTGCCTTGTTTGCGCCGCAGCACGGTGCTAATGCACCATCGCCTCTGTAGGAGGCTCTAAGGCAAAGCCTTTGTAATGCGGCAGATCGTCTTCTTCGACGACTGGGAGGCTTTGCCTCCGCTCGACGCGAGGTCGCTCGTCAATGATCAATGCCTAAATTGATTCAGAGTTATGGCGTTCACCAAACCACTGATAACGATTATCACGGATCTGCTCATAACTGCGATCGCCGAGCCATTTCATACCAGGAATAGCTCGATAGGCAGCAATAAAGGCTTCTCCTAAAGGTAGTAAGCGGGCAATCTCTTCTGCGGCTTCGCTTCCTTGCCATTGGCGATCAGGGTTTTTACTGTCGATCAAAATCATCCCCGCCTCGCAGTCGTTAGGAGTAATGCCGTATACGGCTAAAGCTTCTCGATCCTGCATCGGAATGTAGGTAAAAGTTTGCTCGCGGTCAAATTGCTTTAAAAGCTGGGCAAAATTGGAGCAAAGGTTACATTTGCTATCGTAAACGACCTGATATTTCATAATTTGTATTCTTAATAAAGGGCTTCATTAAAACTTTAACTATTTTCTCTCATAAAAAGCTGCCGAGGTTAGCTGGAGATCATTTTTTCCGTAATTTCCAAACTACACAAATC
>JBCCNG010000354.1:0-5189 GCA_039025955.1 Cyanobacteria bacterium P01_C01_bin.72
ACTTTAATTGTCATCAGTAAATATATGTAATTATTCTTGCCAAGTAAAGATTTATCCAGGCAGTAATGATTCACAGCGAGCGATAAACCCCGCATTATTTAGAGAAGCGATCGCCTTGGTTTCATCGTCTACCCAAAATTTTTGTCCAAAGCGGATAAACTGGCGCTGTTGCCCTCTGCCAATCGCCGCAATTACAGGAATTTTGAATTTATTTGGCTCGTGGGATTGCTGTGCCAAAATTTGTTTTAGATAGTTGCTTTGGGCTTGATCTAATGCTTGCTGAGGCGTAATTTCTAACATCAGCATTTTCACTTGTTCTACTGCCGTCGCATCATCAATGACCATCTGGTATTTTTCATTGCGTTTTTGCGATTTGCCCCAAACAATTAACTGTTTTCCTTCTTCTAATAAAGGTTCTAAATTGGGAAAAGTACTGGGAAAAATAGTCCCTTCGGCTTCTCCTGTAATATCTTCCATCTGGACAAAAGCCATGGGGTCTCCCTTTTTGGTAATGATTTTTCGTACCGAGTTGAGCATTACCACCGCACTAATCTTTTGTTTGGCTTTTTGCTCCGATAGAGCAATCAGGCTGATGGGAGAAAGAATCTGCGCCGCCTGGTTAACCGCCTTGAGGGGATGATCGCTAATATAAAAACCAATATATTCTTTTTCTAAACGTAACTTTTCTTGAAGCGGGTAGTCCTCCACGGGAGAAGTACTGGGTGCTTGCTCAAATACATCCTCTTTCTTTTCGGCTGTGGCTAGCCCGTTCATCATATCGAATATATTTAGCTGACCACTGGCTTTTTCTTTACTCCGCTTTTGCGCCCAGGAAATAATCACGTCAATGTCATTAATTAGCTGACGGCGGTTGGGTTGAATCAAATCAAATGCACCACAATAAATCAAAGTCTCTAGTGCGCGGCGATTGACTGTCCGTAACTCCACCCGTTCACAAAAATCCGCCAGAGATTTAAATTCACCGTCCTCATTTCTCACCCGCAGAATATTTTCGATCGCTCCCTGTCCCAAATTTTTCACTGCCGAAAGACCAAACAAAATATGATTGTCATCTAGGGGTAAAAAGTCTTCCACTGAACGATTCAAATCGGGAGGCAAAATCACAATCCCCATTTTCTGAGCATTTTCGCGATAGCGATCAACCTTGTCCTGAATGCCGCTGCTAGCAGTAAGCAAGGCTGACATATACTCAACAGGATAGTTAGCCTTAAGATAAGCAGTCTGATAGGTAACGTAGGCATAAGCAGTGGAGTGAGACTTATTAAAACAGTTAGCTGCCACCATGCCGTTAGCCAAGAGAAAATTGTGATCCTGCGCTACACCTATATCGTATACAGCTTGATGATTTAAAGATCTACGGCTAACAATTTTGACCATGACAAAAATAAAGAATTTAAATTAAGTCTCGATAAGTTAAAAGTTATGACTCACTATTGTAGGGTAGAGTCAAGAGGGCTAGAGAATCGCTAAAATTACATCATCACTATCTTTTCATTGATTTCGAGGCAGCGTCTATCGATACTATACACGGTAAATATAAAGGATTAAAATCAAGTCAGGTTAGACAGTTAAAGAAACTCTATCATCAGAAACTACCTGGAGATATGGTGGTGACTCCCGAGTTTGCCCAGAGGTTAGCGGCAATCAGCACGGATATCAACCAGCCTGTCTCAGTCTATATTAATCGTCGCGGACAGGTGATTAGAGTCGGGGTGGGAAATGCTCTGCAAACTCAAATACCGCCTCTAGAGTTGCCTCGCTACGGTGCTAAACGTCTTTCAGGGATTCGCTGTATTTCCACTAAGTTAAAGCCTGAACCGCCAAGAGAATCTAACCTTACAGCAATGGTACGTCAAAGGCTGGATGTCTTAGCTTTGATTACTTTAACAGGGACAGGTAAACTCAGACGTGGCGGAGGGGCAACGGGATATGTTCAGGATACTTACCTCGCCCACTTATTGCCTCAGTCAGAAATTGTCGATCAAGAACAGCAGTACTGGTCTGTATCTGAGTCTTTGAGTTTAGATGCCTTGAGTAATCAGGATTTTCTCGCTCTGATTGAAGGTTTGGAGGCGGAATTTGAACGAGAATACGTTGCTCAACAGGTCGATAGCAACCATGATCGGGTTGTGCTAGTAGGTTTACAGGTAGATAAAACTGCCGAACAAGAATTTGAAGATCGGCTCAACGAGTTAATGGGACTGGTGGATACTGCTGGCGGGGAAGTATTAGCCACAATTCGTCAAAAGAGATCACGTCCCCATCCTCGTACTTTGGTTGGGGAAGGTAAGGTGCAAGAAATTGCCCTGCGAGTCCAAACCTTGGGGGCAACGGTGGTAGCCTTTGATCGCTCTCTTTCCCCTGCTCAAATTCGTAATTTGGAGAGTCAGTTTGGTATCCGTGTCGTAGATCGCACCGAGATTATTTTGGACATCTTTGCCCAACGCGCCCAATCTCGCGCAGGTAAGCTCCAAGTCGAATTAGCCCAGCTAGAATACATGTTGCCCCGACTGGTAGGTAGAGGACAAGCCATGTCCCGTCTTGGTGGTGGTATCGGAACTAGAGGGCCAGGGGAAACCAAGCTAGAAACAGAAAGAAGAAGCATTCAAAAGCGAATTGCTCGTTTACAAAGAGAAGTAACCGAACTACAGGCACAACGTTCTCGGATGCGCAAACAGCGCCAAAAACAAGATGTTCCCAGCGTGGCGATCGTCGGCTATACAAATGCGGGTAAGTCAACTTTGATCAACGCTCTAACTAACTCCGAAGTCTATGTCGCCAACCAGCTATTTGCCACCCTCGATCCTACCACCCGCCGTTTAGCTATTCCTAATGCCGATACAGGGCAAATGCAAAACATGCTGCTAACCGACACGGTAGGCTTTATTCAACAGTTGCCGCCACCGCTGGTAGATGCTTTCCGCGCCACCCTCGAAGAAGTTACTGAAGCCGATGCCCTGCTGCACCTAGTCGATCTGTCTCATCCTACCTGGAAAAACCAGATTCATTCAGTAATGGAAATTCTGGGAGAAATGCCCCTCGCCCCAGGACCTATTTTACTAGTGTTCAACAAGCTAGATAAGGTAGGTAGCGACACCCTCAAAGAAGCCAAAGAAGAATATCCTCTGGCATTGTTTATTTCTGCAGGCGATCGCCTTGGTTTAGAAACTCTGCGCCAAAAGCTTTCTTTGCTAGTGGATTTTGCGGGAGTGAGAGAGTAAACATTTAACATTTAACATTGAGCATTGAACAGTAAGAAGTTAGCAAAATTAGACGGGGTAAAAAAGTGGGATGCTCCCCAAGCTATTACCCCAGCGAGCTATCTTGATTGTCATTTATGAATCGCTAATAAATATTCTGTGTATATACATTGTATATCCTAGAAATTATGTTTTTGAATCGAGTCTATATTTTTGGGAAGCATCAAGAGATTTTAGCTCGTTCTTCTAACCTCTGATTTAAAGTTTACTTAGGTAGCTCAGTAAATCTGCCATTTCTTGCTCACTGGGTTGGAATTTAGGCATGGGAGGAGTTCTGCCACTGGTTACTTGAGTAATTATTTCTCTTGGTGACTTGCGCTTGGAGATGTTTTCTAGCCGAGGACCAACATTTTTTTCCGCCTGTAGATTATGACATCCAGCGCAATTGATCTGGAAAATTGCCGAGCCGTTTTGCGTATCACCTTCAAGAGACAAAACTTCATAGGCATAGGGATTGGACTCTCTTTGCCAATAGACACCCAGAAAGCCAAAGCCGATTATGAGCAATGTAGCCATGATGATTAAGGCAAGGCGACTTAGCCAAGTATAAGATTGGGCTAACTGGTTATCCACTGTTGATTTTTAAAATACGAATGTTTACTTTTATTTACTATGATTAATAAAATAACTTACAATCCTGGTCGAAAGCTAGCGGATAAGTTGCTGCTCAACGCTGTAATTGTTATTTGGTCTGGGATTGCTACAAACTAAACTGGCACCAAGATCTAAAAGAAAAATCTGAGAGCAAAAGTCGGATGACAGGCTTGCCAAAATTGGCGTAGGATATATTCAAATTAGATAATTTTTTAAGGAGACATATTGTGATAGAACCTCTATTGTTGGGGATTGTGCTGGGCTTAATTGTCATTACCTTGTCAGGACTATTTTTTGCTGCCTACATGCAATACAAGCGTGGTAATGAGTTGGGTATTGACTAGTCGTATCTCGAATGCCTATTTTTGACTCACTAAAGTTAACCGCAGGAACGATAATAAACAGCTAATGAAGGATGAAGAGACAAATATAAGTTTCTTCATCTTTTTTATCATAACTACATGATTTATCATTATTGAGCAGAAGGCTCAAAACTTTGGATAAATTTTAGATCTATGGTTATTCCCTGGGACTGAAGTGAGATTTTTCGACTAGACTCAGCATGAGTTAGTTCGATCTGAAGATAATTTTCTGGCTGCACAGTTAGGCGTTGCGACCATTCGATCGCCGTAATGCCAAGAGCAACTTCTTCCCCTAACCAATAAATTTCGGGATAAATACCATTTACTTGGTTGGGTTCTAAACGATAGAGATCAAGGTGATACAAAGGAACACGACCATCTAAGTATTCATTAATTAGGGTAAAGGTGGGGCTAACTACCAATTCGGCAATATCTAAACCTTGAGCAATTCCCTGAACTAAAGTAGTTTTTCCCGCACCTAAATTGCCTTCTAGCAACAATGTTGAGCCTGGAAGCAAATGTTTTCCTAACAAGCGACCAAAGCTGAGGGTATCTTCGAGAGTAGGTAAAAGTATTTGGATCACGGATAAAAAGTGATGATTGAGGACAGGAATCTTTCAAATTATGTTTGGTTTGTGTTTGTTTTCCTTGCTTGAGCCGAGATTATTCTCGTTTGAGAAAAAGTTCATTGAAAGTTTATATTATTTCGTGCTCAAGGACACACTTTCTTCATATTGAATTGATAAATTATAGATAAGCCAAGTAACTTTAAGTTGGGATAACAAAGCGAAGTAGACTAATTAGGCTGTTTCACTTTGTTACTTCCCTTTTATTTTTTCTCCCTCTCAGAATATTTTCTAACTATTTCCAACTATTTTGCAGAGACAGCTTCAATTAAAACCTGCTAATAGTTTTATGCAATAGTTACTAGATTAAGGGCAATAGTAGTTAG
>JBCCNG010000355.1:0-5188 GCA_039025955.1 Cyanobacteria bacterium P01_C01_bin.72
AGACAACTCCATTGAGACGGTTACGACGGCGGTTGCTTAATTCGATTCCCAATAAGCCAATATCAATTCCTGCTGCGAGAGTAATTGCCAAAGGATCGCCTGGTAGTATTTTTGCCGTAATGCCCATCGAGCGATCGCTAAGAGGGGAAATGAAACCAGGCTCGCCGACAAGAATAGAAGCCCAAGGATTGCCCGCATCGTCTACCGTTCCGACAATTAAATAAGCTAGGTTCGCAAAAAACTCTTGATGCTGCTGGGTTAAGTAATCTCGAATAAAACGCCTTCCTTGACGCTCGACTCGCTCTTGTGTTCCGAATCGGGTATGGATAGCTATTTCTCCCTTATGAAAGGGCGATTCTTCCCTCGTCCAACCTGGATCAACCATAATCAATACTCCCTTTAATTCATCACGCTACTATTTGTTTAAAATGTCAAAGCAATAAGTTCTATGGGAATCCCGTCAGGAACGTAACACACCATATGGGGGAAGTTCTGCAAAGCTAAAATGATTCATTTTTTAATTAGCAACCGCAACTCTACTAGCCCTATTCTTAAGGGGAGTTTTAGGAGGAGTCTGACGACGTATCTCTCGCCAAATCTGAGTTGCAGCTAACGCACCATCCGCAGCAGCGATTACTACCTGATTGAGTCCTGTTTTGAGATCGCCAATGGCAAAGATACGGGGGTGAGAAGTACGAGCCATTTTGTCTGTAACTAAGTTTCCTCCCTGTTTTTCCAGGTCGAATTTATCTAAATAAGTGGCGTGATATTTAGAACCCATAGAAACCAAACCCATCTCTAACTCGACTATTCGACCATCGGTTAACTCCACCCCAGACATTTGATGGTCTTCTCCCACAAATTGCTCGATAGGAGTTTCTTCGATCTGATAACCTAATTCGTCTAGCCTTTGGCGTAGGTCATCAGGAACTTCAAACAATCCCTGAGTAAATAAAATAATCTCCCCAGTAAACCAACCGACAGGAAAGACAACTTCCGCATTCTCCGCAGTGCTAGCAAAGACACCGACTTTTTTGTCAGTCATTTCATAACCATCACAAATCAGACAGACATGGAGATTATAACCAGCGTAATCAAATACATTTCGCATATTGGCTAATTCTGGTAAATAGTCGATGATGCCACTAGCCGCAATTAAATATTTAGCGCGGAAGATATGATACTCGCTGTTATTCCTTCCTACTTTAACTTTGACGGTAAAGGTGTCTCCTTCATCAACCACCTCTTCGACGTAAGCATCCAGTAAATCTCCTCCCAAAGAAAGAAAATGCTCTTTACCCTGTCTGAGAACAGATCTACCAGGAGTATCGGGAGGTAAGCCCAAATAGTTATGGAGTTCGGTCATCCAAAAAGAACGGGCTTTACCTTTATCGATAATTAGAGTATTGAGTAAATAGCGTTGCAGATATATTCCCGCCGACAGTCCTCCAGCGCCGCCACCAACAACGATGGTGTCATAGATTTTTTCTGTGGCTGGTTGTAGATTTTTTTTGGTAAGCTTCATGATACTTCCTGTTAATTCTTCGTTCTGGTTTTTATAGGCAATTCAACCTAAAGTTTTAATTTCCTAACGATTTTCAAAGACTGCTGTAACTTTTTATTCCAGGCATTCCCACAAAGCCAGGAAGCAGTTGAATTCTGTCGACCCAAGCCAAGATATGAGGATAATTATCGAGAGCAACTTTGCCATCATTAGCCAGAGCAATGTAAGGAAAAGCCGCTATGTCGGCAATAGTAGGGCATTCTAATTCCAGCCATTCTCGATCTGCTAAATGATTGTTGATTTGATCGAGAATAAAAGCTGACTTTTGATAAGCAAGGTCGATGTCAATAGTTTTTACTCCAAACACATGAAATAGTCTTGCCGATTCCACACCCTGTCGGATTTCTCCTGCGGTGGTAGAAAGCCAACGGACTATTTTACTTAATCCTTCGGCATCACTAGGTAGCCATTGTTCGTTGCCGTATTGACGAGCTAGATAAACTAAGATTGCCTGGGCGTCTAGATAAACCTGATCTCCATCAACCAAAGCAGGAATTTGTCCGAAGGGATTGATTTTTAGATATTCCGAGGATTTATGTTCGCCTTGATATATATCGAGTTGGATAAATTCATGGTCAATATCGAGCAAGGAGAGTAATAGTCTGACTTTATAAACGTTGCCTGAAAGTTCGTGTCCGTATAGTTTAATCATTGGTTGTTTACTCCTTCTGTTTACTTTACCGAACGATTGTTTTGTTTGTCGCCATATTTAATCTACCGAACGTTTGGTAAAAAGTCAAACAAAAAGATTTATCTTTTGTAATTCCTGGTTATATCTGGGTTTTAAGGCTGCGATTATAGCGATCGCCGATAATTGTTTGGCTCAATATTCTTACCGAACATTCGGTAAATTGAGTAAAATAAAGGAAAATTCTCTTAGTTCAATGCCGAAAGAAGAAGTAATTACCAAACTAATTCCTGTATTTCGTCGCTACGGCTATGAGGGAGCAACCGTATCCCGACTATCAGCAGCAACAGGATTGAAAAAAGCTAGTCTCTATCATCATTTTCAAGGTGGTAAGGAACAAATGGCAGAGGCGGTTTTAGAATATATTAGTAATTGGATAGAAGAAAATATCTTTACTCCTTTGCGATCGCCAGGAGCGTTAACAGAACGTCTTGCAGCCTTAACAGAGGGTATAGATCGTTTCTACCAAAGTGGTCAAGATCCTTGTGTTTTAGCAGTAATGTCTTTGGGGGAAGCAGATACCCTCTTTCACCAACAACTAGAAACCTCCCTCAAAACATGGTTAAGGGAATTAGCCAAAATAGTTGAAGAAACAGGGGTTACACCAGAAGAAGCGCGCATTAGAGCAGAAGATGCCATGATGCTCATACAGGGGGCATTAGTGCTAGTTAGAGTCACCAATAATACCCAGCCGTTCGAGAGAGCCATGGAAAAAATTCCACAAATTTTATTACCAGGGTGAGCGCCAGAAAAACAAAACCGTGAGGGGGATATTAATTAGAATCAGGAGAAGTTCGCCTTTGGACTTGTTTAAGCAAAGCAAATCATGAATACATCTCTAGTAACAAACCAGGTTGTTAAGATTCAGAATCTAGACCACTTTTTTGGTGTAGGAAAGTTAAGAAAGCAGATTTTATTTCAGATTGATTTAACTCTCAATTCAGGAGAGGTAATTATACTCAAAGGTCCTTCAGGTTCAGGTAAAACAACGCTCTTGACTCTGATGGGTGGATTACGATCGCCCCAATCAGGTAGCCTGAGAGTATTTGGCGAGGAGTTGGTGGGGGCAGAGAAAAATCAGCTAGTGCAAACTAGACGCAATATTGGCTATATTTTCCAGTCTCACAATTTGCTCGCCTCTCTTACCGCCAAGCAAAATGTCCAGATGTCTTTAGAACTACACAAGCAATTCAAAACTGCGGAAATTGAGGCTAGAGCGATCGCCATTTTGCAATCTGTGGGTTTGGCAGAACATATTAACTATCATCCCCAAAACCTCTCTGGAGGACAAAAACAGCGGGTAGCGATCGCCAGGGCATTAGTATCTCATCCTAAAATTATTCTGGCAGATGAACCGACTGCTGCTTTGGATAGTAAAACTGGACGAGACGTGGTGGAATTGATGCAGCGGCTAGCTAGAGAACAAGGCTGTACGATTTTGATCGTTACCCACGATAATCGTATTTTGGATGTTGCGGATCGTCTAATCGAGTTGGAAGACGGCAGAATTACTGAGGATAGTCAGCAGTAGTGATAATGGAAAGGGCTATCAACTATAGACTACAAATTAGTGGAAATAGCGGCTACGGGACAGGTGGGAATGCACTGCTCACAGACAATACAGCGCGAGCGTCTGAAGTCTAGTTTAAAGGTTTCGGGATGCAAAACTAGGGCTTGAGTGGGGCATACTCCTGTACATAAACCGCAGTCCACACAAAGTTTTTCGTCTATGGCTATTTCTCCTGAAGCCGAATATACTTTGAAGTCGCTCATCCTCATCCATTCGATTGCCGCATCAATTTGATCGATATCTCCCTGTAACTCTACTACCAGCTTGCCAATTTGGTTGGGTGCTACCTGGGCGCGAATGATATTGCTAGCAATATTAAAGTCTTTTGCCAAACGATAGGTTAGCGGAATGCGAATTGCTGTACGGGGAAAGTTGATCGTCAGCCTTTTTTTCATGAGGAGTCATGGATTATGGATAGAATAAGGATATAGGCAGCGCCAGTATTATAAATATCTTTATCTATCAGTTTACTAATGAGCGAACAGCAACTAGAATCAACATCTAATAATTCTCTGAGAAACATTGTAATTGCGATCGCCGCAGTTGTCTTAAGCGTCGCTCTATTTCTGGGTTTGCAAACCGAAACTAACGGTACATCCCTTGATGCTCAAGTGAAAAAGTCTACCGCTTTGGATGTGGCGCTGGCTAACTCTAAACCTACTTTAACGGAGTTTTACGCCGACTGGTGTACTAGCTGTCAGGCTATGGCGGGAGATTTAGCCCAGATTAAGGAAAGCTACGGAGATCGTGTTAATTTTGTCATGCTCAACGTAGACAATACTAAATGGCTACCGGAAATGCTGCGTTACCGAGTTGATGGTATCCCTCATTTTTTGTTTATGGACGCTCAGGGAGATGCGATCGCTGAGGCGATTGGCGAACAGCCAAAAGGTATCCTAGAAGCCGATCTCGATGCTCTGATTGCCAATAATCCCATACCCTACGCCAATAAAAGAGGCACTATTTCTCAGGTAGAGGCAAAAGTCACCGTTACCGACGACACTACCGATACCCGTAGTCATGGAGCGACAGTTAGAAAGTAATGAGTAATAAGTAAGAGCTATGTGACAAACAGCACACTATCTTGACTTGCAACTAAAATCCTCTATCTCTAATCCCGAGTCCCTCGGACGAATCGCTTAAAAGGAACAAAAATTAGTTGGAACGATCATATAGTTTTGTAACTTGATTATTGTCTGGTTGCAAGGCTATTTTTTTGCGCTTGTTTTTTTTTGATTAGCGATCGCTATTTTTTAAAAAGAATCGAGCTGGCAACTGATTTGAGCTAAATAAATACGTATTTCTACGGATTAAAAAAAATATTACATAATCTACCCTAAGTTAATCTCGAAACTTAAAAACTTAA
>JBCCNG010000356.1:0-5172 GCA_039025955.1 Cyanobacteria bacterium P01_C01_bin.72
AAAAATCCAGTGCTGCAAGTAATTATATTCTGCAAATTTTTGTCTTTCGGCTTTTGCTTTTTTATTGTCAAAAAACATCTCTCCAAAACTAACACCTAAAATACAGGGAAAATCTTTATCCTCAATTTTGCCCCAGTTTGATACTAATACACAGTATCTCTCTTCCTCATCTTTTTCATTAGAAGATACATACAATTTGTGTATTGGTTTTTCTAATACTTGTTTTACTTTTTCTAATTTATGAGAATGGTTGGTTTTTTTGGTTTTGACAAAATCACACAATTCTTCTAGTGCTTTTTCTGTTAAAGCTAAATCTCCTTTTTTATGCCCTGGAATCAATGTTTCACTATCATCCATACTCTTGATTCTTCTGGTTCTTCTCGTCTTTCTTTCATTCTCGTATTTATCTCTTTGCTCTTTTTGTTCTTTTAATACAGCAAATTTATCATTGAATTTCATAATATTATCCTCCCAAAATTTTACTTTTGCTTTACTTTTATTGTGCAACATATAGTCTTCAAAAAAGAGCATCAAACCGATAATTAGAACATAGTCGGCTATTATTTTGGGAGAATATGTCGCTTCTTCCTGTTCTATATTTTTATATCTTTTTAGTCGGTCAATTATTCTTGTTTTGATCTCGCCAGGATCAGCAGTGATTCTCTTTTGTTTAGCATTGCGTCTGGGATTGTCTTTAGTAACTGTACCTTTTCTATATTTATTTTGATAGTAAATAGCATTAAGTAACTCTTTCAGTCTATTTTGCACCCCTGTTTGTCCTGATTTTCTTCTATCAAGAAAAAGCATAGCCATCATTACAGCGGCAAATCCACAATTCCCTTCATTACCTTGATCTAGCTTCCAGGGTTGAGAGGCAATTATTTCTAATCTTCCCTGTTTATCTTTTGATGTATTCTTGTAATTTAATTTTACTTTTTGTGGTTTTGTTTTGTCTTTTATTTTGTGAGTATAGTTAATCTCTAATTTCAGAACATCAGCCCATGTTTTCAAGTTCAATGCCCTAGATAAATTATTATTTTTACCTAAACCCTGTGCCAATGAAGAATTAAAATACTCACTGTCTTTAATCTGTAGACTGACGGGATAAACTGAAGTTTGCTGATCAAACAGAACCTTCATGCCATTGAGGAGGACGGGTTCATGAGCCAAAGCTGTGGTAAATCCAGATGCTAAAGTAGGAAATAGATTTGAGGCTTGACTAATATTATCTAGTTCAGCTTGTTCATTTTGTTCATTAAGGTTTTTCTCAGCATCCTGATGATGCCAACTGAGATATTCACCAACAGGTGCCAGATTAAATTCTGGATTACCCTGATGTTTTACTTTAGTAAATTCGGTTGAAGTCCCATCTTTGCCCACTCCAACAGTTCTTTCTGGGCCTAGCCCATCTGGCACTAGTTTGGTGTAATATTTTTTTTGCATAGCTGCATATAGAGCCTCGTCTAGAACCATGCGAGAATATAGCGAATCAATATCTCTTAGCGTTAACTCAAGTTTTCCAGGAATATTGAAGGACTTTGTTTTCAAAGCCTTAATCAGCTCACTAGCCATTGGTCTATCTTGATCGATATCAAGTAATATCTCATTTGCCTTTGATTCCTTTAATTTTGTACCCCACGTGGTTAAAGTTTTTTCGGCAAAATCCCGTACCAGAATTCCTGGCTCAAAGAGTAACTTTTGACCTCCTTGACCATCAATAGCAGGATTACCAACTAAAGTAGCGTGTCGTCCAAGAATTGGTAATATTTTCACCTGTGTTCTTTGTGCAAACTGAGGAACGCATGGGGTGAAACCCAGGGACCTCTCATCCCGTGCATAAATACCGATATACTCCCTGACATTTCTTTTGAGTGTTGTGCGGTGTTCCTGAAAATTACCTGGCCCTGGAACTGGATCAAAAGTCAAAATCTTGACAGGAATATTTTTTAAAACTGGATCGTTAAACATGGCATTCGCTAACATGTGGCAAGAGATACCACCTCGGCTCCAACCAACGATATTGACGAATTCAGGTAATTCTCGGGGGCGTAAAAGTTTGACCTTTTGCATTTGCAAGTCCTGTGGGGTAATTCTTCGCCCAGGATAGTCGTATATACGCCGTGACCATTCCCAATCGCCAATACCTACATTTGCTTCCTTCAATTTCGTCCATTCTTTCTTGGTAAGTCGAACGCGCTTCCAGTCACTATTTCCTTTAATTATTGCGATCGCATGAGCTACATTTTCCTCCCATCCAGATCCAAAAGCTGCACCCCGAGGTTGTGAATAGTTACCTGGCTTGACCCACTTGTCATCTTCTTGCAAATTCCCACTACCTGGGCCATCAATAATAATCCAGTCAACAAACTCTTTCCCTTCATGATGACTTGCTAGGGTAGAAACAAGTTCACCCATTGGATAAGATGGGTGCTTGACATCAAAACTATTAGAACCTGTCCCACAAAAGAATACTGTAAATACAAAAGGCATTTTTTCTCTTTTACAAACTTAATTTTTACGCGCAATAGTGATTGAGAAAATTTCTAGAAAAGTTTTATTTAAACTTACTCACCCACTCCAATAAAATGAACGATCGCTGGTAGGGGAAAATAGACAGTATGTTCGTTTAATGACAACACCTGCCCGTTATCATTGGTTTGTCCGATTTGCTTGAGTACAATTTGCTGTAACTTAAACTCTGGATAGACCCATAAGCCCACTACGTCGCCTCTACGTCCCGAAAACTCTACGGAATTGCGAGCGCAATGGCTAAACTGTTCTTTGAATTCACAAGCTAGTAGGGCGGTTAATTCTGCCTCATCTAACATCGGATAATCTGAAATTTGTCCTAATAGTTCATTTAAACGATAGGCACTGAGAATTAAACCCGTTTTTAGTTTCCCTGCTTGACGAGTGCCAGTGGTATCGTCCATTTGGGTTAGGGTTTCCATACGGGCATGATTAGTGCGTTCTGGTTCAAGGGCATAGTAGTATTTACAGTCGAGGGTAGTACGGCGTAACTGACGGTCAAATTCTCCCTCCCAGATTTTGTGCCAATAGCTGCGAAAGCGGCTAACATCATTGAGGGGAACTACTTCTGCTGTTTCTTCCAGGCGATCAAAACAATATTCTCCAGCCAAGGTAATCAGCTCGGTCATACTAGTTCCTAAGCGCTTTCGGCGATTACTACGCTTCGATTTTGCTTCCCACACCAACACCACACAAACTAAATACTCTTCGTTGGGCTTAAGATTCTGCAATCGTGCGGCGGATAATTCGGGGACAATGGATAATTCACCAGAGATAATGTCTTCGAGGCGATATTTCTGCTCAATCAACACCTCTAGGGTAGTGGCATCTTTAACCACCAGTTGTAAAATTCCTTTAGTAATGCGGCGGGGAGTTTCTATCTCTAGGGGAAAGGCGATAGTTTGATCTTGTCGATACAGTAAGCGCGGTCGCCCTTGCATCATAATGGTATTTTGCTCGATAAAATCTAGCTTGACGGACTCTACTCGGTCATAATCAACGGTAGGATCGTCGTATTCATACCCGATACTTAAACCCGATACCAGAGCATTGGCTTGTTTATCTTCCGCTGTATCCATCAGGGAAAAAGCAGCAGCAGGAAAATTATGGTTATTTCTACCGCGATAATTGCGACTCACCCCCCGAAAACCCCTGGTGATATCCATCAAACCGTTAGTGATTAGAGCCATTCTCTGGCGATCGCTGATATGATCATCTAGTAACAGACGACGCATTTTCCGAGTCATTACCTTATCCATCAAAGGCATTAAAGATGGCAAACAGGTAGCTAGAGCCATAGAAACGGACATTTCCTCTACATATTGCCCCGTGTATTGTCCATTGGCGGGATAATCATAATCTTCTGCCGCAGAAACAGATGGGGTAGCTTCGGGCATGAGGCTTTGCTCTAAACTAAATAACGAGCTGTTGCTGTTGTTGCTGTTTTTTACTTTCCCGTTGCCAACGACAGCCAAAGCACTGGCAGCTTTAGCTGTTACCTGGGGATTTGCTGCTTTTGCATTTTGTTTTAGTCCCTGCATCAAAGTACCCAAAAGTTGAGCCGTTTGAGGGTTAGCCGACAACTTTTGAGCCACTGTGGGATTATTCAAAATAGCTGGTAAAAATGCTTGTAGCTTAGAAGGATCTGCCATGATGTCGGCAGGAGAAGCACCAGCGAGAATATTTGTCATCCCTGGGAGCGCCGCATTAACTAAATTACCAGAACCAGGAATGATGCCATCCGCAACCTTGCCGATTTGGGGGGCAAACGCATTGAATAAAGGGGAAGCTACTTGTTTGACAACGTTCATCACGGGAGCAGCGACGGATTTTAAAGCCCCTATTACAGGAGCAGCGACAGAGCCGATTGCACTCACTAGCCCTCCCAAGAACATCGCCGAGCTAACGGGCTGTGTTTCTTGATAAGCAAAGGGAACTGTATCAACGGGATGGTTTTCCATAGTTATTTCTTGACTTATTTCTTGACCAAATGAGATTGCTGGTAAATCATCGTTTCCATAGCTAATCGAACTAATGACGGGGACTTTGACAATTTCTGAGAGCGCCGCTCCTTCTCGCTGTTGGTTGCGGTAGCTGACAATTTGGATATAACGGTTTTGGCGATCAAATCGGGAATTAGGCACTGCTAACATCGTTCTGCCGCGACTACTTTCAGGCAAAGAGCCAATCAAAGGAGAAGTGAACTGAGGATTACGCAGCACTTTCAGTCCAGAAGAACCCTGGGGTTCCTGGTCGCCGATCGCATAGACATAAAACCGATTCACGCCAATATCTACCTCAAATCGGCTCATTTCTCCCTGATGCTCTTTAAATCGCAAGATTGCTAGTGCCATTGATCTATTGGTGACAAGTTTAAGGTTGTGTGTTGTTTGTCAAATGGTTTTTAGGTAGTAAGTAGTAAGTAGTAGGTAGCACCATCTAGCAGGTACTTAATTAGTCTCCTCAAACTCCCTTAATAAGTAAGTAAATCAACCTAATTAAACGCAAAATACAAATCCCGATTTCCCTATTCCCCCACTTCCCTATGTTCAGTTATCGGTTTAATAAACTGGAGCTACTATCCTTCGGTGGCGGGTAGTTGAGTGGCGGGGGTGGCTGCTCCTTGGGGAACTTGCCCTTTTC
>JBCCNG010000357.1:0-5171 GCA_039025955.1 Cyanobacteria bacterium P01_C01_bin.72
GTTTCTTACTTGGTAATCTACACGACTTCGATCCCAAACAGGATGCTATTTCCTACCCTGACTTACCCGAACTAGATAAGTACCTGCTACATCGTCTGACAGAAGTATTTGCTGAAGTAACCGAAGCATACGAAAGCTATCAATTTTTCCGCTTCTTCCAAGCTATTCAAAATTTCTGTGTGGTCGACCTATCCAACTTCTATTTAGATATCGCCAAGGACAGACTCTATATCAGCAGCCTCAATTCCTTCCGTCGTCGTAGCTGTCAGACAGTACTAGCGATCGCCATTGAAAATATTGCTAAAGCGATCGCTCCCGTACTATGTCACATGGCAGAAGATATCTGGCAAGCCCTACCTTACGAGACGGGTTATCAATCCGTATTTGAATCTGGCTGGGTGGAGATCAAAGCTGAATGGCAAAAACCCGAATTAAATGAATCTTGGTCAACAATCCGAGATTTACGCGATGAAGTCAATCAAGTCATGGAACAGGCAAGAACAGCAAAGGCGATCGGCTCTTCTTTAGATGCTAAAGTACTGCTACAGGTTTCTAATGCTGAACTAAAAAGTAAGCTGGCTAACTATAATTCTGCCGATACATTAAGCGAAAAAGATATAGACGAACTACGCTATTTCTTTCTCGCTTCCCAAGTAGAATTAGTCGATTCTCTTCCCGATGCCGAATACAAAAGTGAGTTTGAACTGGCTAATATTGCCGTGGTTAATGCCGATGGCGAAAAGTGTGAAAGATGCTGGAACTATTCTTCTTCGGTCGGTAGTTTTGCCGACGATCCGACTATTTGCGATCGGTGTAATGCTGCGTTGAAAGGCGAGTTTTAATTATCTGTCTGATGAGGGGCGATTGTTAATTTGCCCCTTGAGAAATAAGTTGACAATGCTTCTGTTTACAATGCTCCTGCTGCGGTTTGGTCGATAATGCTACCATCGCTTAGGTGAGTAGTAATATTAATTGCTTGCAGCACTGGTTTCCCTGTCGCCCCTTGAGGATAATCAATCACGCTGACGGCGCAGTTACCCTGTTTGATATTCCAGAAGTTATCAGGTTTGAGACCAAGAAGATAGCAGATGATTACCTTATTGATTGCGTCATGGGCTACAACTAACCCTGTGGGAGGGGTGTCTTGATTACTATATTCGGCTACAATTTTGTTCCAGGCGGCGACACCGCGATCCCAAACCTGCTGTAGGTTTTCGCCCTCAGGCATTTGCACTGTTTCTGGCTTATCTTTCCACTGTTGCAGCAGTTCGCAATACTCAGCCTCAATTTCTGTTTCTAGCATTCCTTCCCACAAGCCGTGACAGATTTCGATTAGTTCGGAGGTGGTGCTTAATTCTACGCCAGGATGCTGTTCCAGAATGATTTCGGCGGTTTCTTTTGGTCGCTGCATCGAACTAGATACGGCAAAGTCGAGGGCAACATCTTGTAAAAATACGCTGGCTTTGCGTCCTTGCGATCGCCCATTATCATTAAGAGGAATATCTCTAATACCTTGGAAACGAGATTCTTTATTCCAGTCAGTTTCACCATGGCGGACTAATAGCAAGCGAGGTCCTGCATGAGGAGGACGGACAGGAGGAATTGCCAGACCCAGATGAGAAGTTTGGTTGAGAGATTCTAGCTGCACTGGATCGCCAAAACTGCCAGTAAAGTTGAGGATGTTGATACAGCAGTTGGACTGTTGCAGCGAGTGATAGCGGTCGATACTGATGCCGATGGCACTCATAATCAAACAGCGATTGATGCCGTTATGAGCCGTAATTAAAATTGTTTCTCCTTGATGTTGGGAGATCGTCTTCTGCCAGAATTCCTGTGCCTGTTGGTAGAGGGCGCGTACAGGATAATGTTCTTGACCATTAACGACCATCTTGAAATCTTGAGGATTTGTCTTCCATTGCTGATATTCCTCGGCAAATTTAACGATAACCTCATCTTTCTTCATCTCTTCCCATACAGGAAGATCGATTTCCATCAGTTGCTCTGTTGGCTGTATTGTTGGTGCATTGCTGAGGTGCTGCTGAATGGTGTTGGCGGTTTGGTGCGCGCGCTGGAGAGGACTGCAATAAAAAGCATCTATCTTGAGATCGCTCAAAGCTTTTCCCACCTGTTGAGCATCGCTAATTCCCTTGTCAGTCAAAACAGATTTATCACAACGACCCTGAATAATCTTTTGGGCGTTATAAGTGCTTTGTCCATGACGAACGATAATTACGCGAGTAACCAAGCTCTTTTCCTCTCAATAAAATTCATCCTCAGTATTGTATCCATAATTGAGGAAATATATTGTCGGTATTTTTCAGCAGCTTGCTAGGGCGCTATTCCAGACTCAAAGCGAGGGAAACGTTGATTACTATTCAGGGAAAGGGGATAATACCACTGGAGTATAAAAAATAACCAGACCAATATATAAGTCGGTACGAGGAACTTTGATGACGATCAAACGAGCAATCTTAGCTTTATTAACTATTTTAGCGATCGTCCAAATTGGATCTTCATTAAAAAATAGTCTTTCTCAACCCCAAATCCAAAGCCGTCTAGAGCTATATCAGACCAATCTGGTACTTCAGGTTGCTGAGTTTAAGTCTAGTCCTACGGATGATTTTGATCTCAACAGTGCAGTTAGCTCTTTGGTTGGGCAAGAACCTTACAGTGCTGCTAGCAAAAAGTATCAGGAGGTGCGAGCCGAAACTGTCACCAGTCGCGACACGTTTAAATCTCAGTTACAGCAGCTTACTCAGCCTGAATCTGATGCTGTGGAGGTGAACGAAAGTAATAATCTTGCTTTAAAAACTCAGCTACAGCAGGAAATTATTGAACTAGAGCGGTTTCTCAATGAACTCGACCTCAAGCAAGGAATTTTGCTGGGGGTGCAAGAAGAAACTGAAGCGGCAGTTGATACTTGGCAGCAATTAATTGAGCGTCTAGACCGTCCTCAAAGTACTGACGCACATACAGCCACGGCGCTGCAACAAGTATGGCAGGGTCAAAACAAAGACTTATCTCCAGCGGAATTTACAGCGATCGCCAATAATTTATCTGGCTGGTTTCGTTATCAAGCTCTAGCTAAATACGCTCAGGTTAATAACCTCACTCAAGATTTGGCTTTACTCCAGGCGGAAGAATCCAAGGTTGCAGCAAGCTCAATCTTCAAGCTAGCGCTAATCAGCGGCATTCCTGTATTTGGCGGCATTGGCGGCGTAATTTTGCTCATTTCCCTGATTATTCAGCGGTTTGTCCAGCCAGAAAAAGCGATCATTACCGCTAACAGTCAAACAGCTTGGGACACTCCTTGGGACTGGGAAATTACTTGGCAAGTATTAATTGTCGGTTTCTTTTTTGTGGGTCAATTTCTTTTACCCACGCTCATTGCTCTGTCTGGGATCAATCCTGGCAGTTCTCCCTTAAGGATTAAAGCTTTTTATGTCCTGGGAACTTATCTCTTGATGGCTTTAGGAGGTATTGCCGTCTTGTATCTCTCCCTTAAAGCTTACTTTCCTCTCCCGCAAGACTGGTTTAAATTCAAGTTAACTGGCAACTGGTTTCTGTGGGGCTTTGGTGGCTATTTGGTTGCCATTCCCTTAGTCCTGTTGGTGTCGGCAATCAATCAGCAAATTTGGCAGGGGCAAGGAGGCAGTAATCCTCTGCTATTTCTAGCTTTACAGGCTCAAGACAAAGTAGCTTTAGCAATATTTTTTGGTACAGCTTCCATTGCCGCACCTTTATTTGAAGAAATTATGTTTCGAGGATTTCTTCTACCGTCCTTAACACGATATACTTCCCTCAGTGGGGCGATCGCTATTAGCAGCTTAATCTTTGCCGTAGCTCATTTGAGTCTATCGGAAGTCTTGCCTTTGGCAACCTTGGGCATAGTCTTAGGTTTCGTTTACACGCGATCGCGCAATCTTCTAGCGCCAATGTTGTTACACTGCCTCTGGAACAGTGGCACACTGGTTAGTCTGTTTGTTTTGGGTAGTGGAGTCTAAAGTAAAATGTTTAACTAAACTTAAAAATTTTCTGTGATATTTCTGAGAATAATAACCAACAACATTACAAAATCAAGATTTTTATAAAAATATTCTCATCAAGATGTAATTCATATAACATTAATTGTGGATATGGCAGGAAAATGGCTTTCTATAGTAGTCAACTTGAATAGTAAATAATTTGTATATGAGAAGTAGCTTAATCACGATTATTACCTATTGCCTAATTTTATGTGTGCCAATTTCTGTTCACTCAACAGAACAGCATTCAGAGCCAGAGCCAACTCCAACTCAGCAAAGGCAACCTCAAGCTTCAAGTGAGGATGATGATGCAGAGACTCTAGACTTTTCGGGAACAGGTCGTCCAGGACAGCAAACCGCAGGAGAAAGCCGTAGCGGCTGCAAGAAGACTGCTCAACCGATCAGGGCAATGTTGCCTGAGTCTAACTCAGGTAAAACAGTTCTCGGTCATCCCAGATTTTGGGTTTATTTTCCCGAATTAGATACCGAAACTACCGAAGTAGAATTTATCATTCAAGACGAATCTCGGCGAGATATTTGGCGCTCCAGATCACTTCTTAATTCAACATCTAGCTATCAAAGCTTTAGTTTACCGAAAACGCAAGCGCCCCTAGAAGTGGGTCAATGGTATCGTTGGTACGTCAAACTTTACTGTGGTGAACGTACAGCTTCCACTCAATATGTTCAAGGCTGGGTGGAGCGAATTCCTTCTACTGACCAACTAGAGCTTGAACTACAGCAAGAACCCCAGACTCATTTAATCTATGGTAATCATCGCATCTGGTACGATGCGGTCGATCAACTATTAAACTCCTATCATCGTAATCCAGAAAGTCTGGCTTTGGAACAAGACTGGCAAAATATAATCAGAGCCAAAGGAGTGAATTTAGACTATTTACCCAGCATCGGTGGTAATCAGATTAGTCAGCAATAGTTACTGTAGTCTTTTCAATCTAATATTGTAGTAATGCGATCGCTGATCTTGATTTTGCAATACAGTGTATTTAACCTACTATCTATATGCGAAGCGGTACTAGTTTAACGCTTCGGTCTGTCTATAATAAACTCATCATTACTTGATAGAGACTATGCAAGTTACTACCAAAATCGATGCGATCGTATAATTCCCCTAAACTAATCTCAAAC
>JBCCNG010000358.1:0-5161 GCA_039025955.1 Cyanobacteria bacterium P01_C01_bin.72
CAACAACTAGGCAGTTTTCACTTCATATAGCTCTTCGGCAATCTGCATTAACTTTTGACGCACATATCGGGGTACTTTATTGTAGCTACTTACCCTGGGATAATCCATTGGGAACAACATCAACTTGCTACCGTGGGGATAAAGTTCTTTGTATTCTGCTCCATTATCGTAAAGAGAACGATCTTCTTGGTTGGGGAAAAAGCTCTCTGCGGGTGCGCCTTCTGCTACCAACAATGCATGATTTTCTAGTTCGACGTGATAGTAAACATACTGTTCGGGATAGGTTTTAACTATAGAAATATCGTTAACTAATGCTCCTGCATTGATTAATAAATCTTCTACTAATAAGGCATGATCGGGAGAGACATGAAGGTCTTTGGTCGGCAGACCATTACCTAAAGCACCAACTTTGATCTGGATAGGTAAAGAACGAGTGGGATGCGCGGTAAAGCGATGACGGGTTTGTTTGCCAATCCATTTAATTTCTTCAATTTTGCCATCAAAGGTTTTGACAAGATCGCCTATTTTTAATTCTTCTACAGGGCGATCACCATCGATGGTTAGGATTTTTGTACCTGCGAGGAAACATTCATCGATGATGACACCTTGAGCAGGAGATCCTACTGTTGTATTGACCTCTATCTCCCTAGGTGGGAGACCAGTGGCAATTATAAGAGGGGAAACTAATTCGGCAGATACAGTAAAATTCTCGTTAGGCTCAGTCAATCCATCTGTTTTGGGCGTCAGATTTATCACACCACTAGTAAAATAATCTACTCGTATCTGACCTGAGAGATCGCCAGATAAATCACTAGAGTTTCCCCCTTCCCCTTCCACACTGTAATTAAATTCGGCAAATCGGCTAGTAAATCCTGATGGGTCACTTGGCTCTTCGACTAGAGAAAACCTAACAACAAATCTTCCTTGACCTTCTTGTTCTTCTAGAGGGTCTATCGTAATATCTAATCTTGCCATGATTTTAGTTAAATATTCAAAACAAACTTTATATAGATTTATTGATAACAATGATAGTACTTACCATTTGAAATAAATCAATAACTTATTTATTTTTTATCTAACCTTTTTTAGTGAATGAGGAGATTCGCTTGTTACCGTTAAGGCAGTGTTTTTAGTAAATGGCGAATTTCAAGTTAACTCAAAGTTAATTCATTTGGGGTTTCCCTCTAAGAAAAAATCAGGGAATTCTCTCTACAGTCTATAATTTGATAATGTCCTATCCCTTTATATGAAAGAATTAGCTGCTTGATTAATTCCCCTTCATCGTTATCAAGATCTGAGGAGTAAGAATTTATGGTCATCTCCCACGCAATCACTATTCACTATTCTTATGTTAGCGTTCCATTCATTTAAATCAATCAATCTATTCAAATTATTTTACGAACAGCCTCTAAGCAGCTTTCTCAACATATAATTCTTCGGCAATTTGAATTAACTTCTGACGCACATATCGGGGTACTTTGTTATGACTACTCACCCTTGGATAGTCCATCGGGAACAACATCAACTTGCTACCGTAAGGACATAACTCATAATATTCCGCTGCGTTATCGTATTCATCCCGGTTTTCCCTTTGAGGAAAATAACTTTCTGCCGATGCTCCTTCAACGACTAACAGCGCATGGTTGGCTAGCTCTACATGGTAGTAAGTAAATGTTTCAGTGGGTTCGGTTTTGATTATGGAAATATCATTTACTAGGGCACCCGCATTAATCAGCAACCCATCTACTAGGTAGGCATGATCGGGAGAAGTATACAGATCTCTTACTGGGAAACCATTACCCAGAGCACCAGCTTTAATCAAAATTGGATAACCACGAAGTGGGTTTTTAATTTGACTGGGATTAGCGGTTTGCTTGCCTATCCACTTGATAGCTTCGAGTTTACCATCAGCAGTTTTAACCATATCTCCAATCTTTAGCTCTTCAACTAATACCTCACCTTGATCAGTCAAGATATGAGTACCAGTTAAAAAACACTCAACCTCAATAGTAACCGTGGCAGTATCCGATAAACCTTCGTCATCAACAATGGTGTAGGTAAAAGTGTCTGTACCAATAAAGTTTGAATTGGGGTTATAGAAAGTAACGTCGCCAAGCTGATTAATTGATCCGTTAGCTGGATCTGTAAATTCTAAAAGCTGAACAGAACCACCGTCGGGGTCACTATCATTGGTCAAAACATTAAAAAATAGACTCGCACCTTGGTCGGTTGTAAAACTGTCATCAACGGCGTCAGGCGGCTGATTTGTTGAAGGCTCAGTGGTATTTAATAGGATAGTTACAGGAGAATCGTCATTATAATCTCCTGTAATAACGGCAAGATCGGTAAGACCATCACCGTTAAAGTCACCAGCTGCAAAATTGTAAATTTCATCTGGTACACCTTCAGGGTTAAATTCAGTAGTATTGCCAGCCCCGAATCCCAATATTATCGATGGCGAACCATCATAATTATATCCCAACCTAAAAAATGTATCTTCGACACCATCGCCATTAAAATCACCTGTAGCTCGATCTCGTCGAAAGAAAAGTGGAGATTCGTCAGGTAGGGGAATAGGTGTAAAGTTACCGCCTCCAATATTAAACAGTAATGTAACTGATCGTTCGTCATAGTTACTGTCACTACTACTTACGCGAATATCTAGGTTGCTATCTCCAGTAAATTCTCCTACCTCAAGAGAGAAAGGGTTAAGATCTACTTCTATATTTGAAGAACTAAACGATACCATGGCTATCCTCTTGTTAAAAATTTAATGAACTAAATTGTTTCTGGTAAATTTGCGGTCTGCTCGATCGTCAATAAGCGACTAATTTCGTCGGTTTGGAAACCTAACGCCATCGGTCGCCGTACCTTGGGTAAGATTTGAATGTCATATAACTCCTTAACTACACCTGTAAACTCTAACCACTCCACTACCGCCCCTGTATCCAGGTCGATAACCATAATTCCGCAACGAGCGGAAACATCTTTGGCTTCTAATATTTCTTGTAATTCCAAGCCTTTAAAAACCTTATCCCTAGCTTGAGATAAACCCACTAGGGCATAGTTACCCACAAATGCCAACCCCCGCAGATAGCCAGGACAAAAAGTAACTGGGATAAATTTACCTCTAGCCAAATCCACATAGCCAAACTGTCCTCGACCAGAATTGAGTAACCAGAGTTTATCCCGATACCATCGAGGAGAATGAGGCATCGATAAACCTGTGGTAACTATTTCGTTGCTGGCAACATCAATGACGCAACCACCGTCAGTTTTCTTCTCTCGCCAACCCCCCACCACATCAGACTGACTACAAGCGGTGACGTATTTAGCTGTTCCAGCCACCATTGCCAACCCGTTAAGATGACAGCGATCTTCATTTATTACCTTGCTGATAAAAGCGGGTTTCCACAGATGTTTGCAACTATGCTTGTTGCTGACGGTAGCCAGACAGTTAAACAGGGTACTGACAAAGATAATGTTGCCTTCTCGATCTATTGCTACATCGTGAGTATCGATGTCTCCTGTGGTGTAACCGATGCGTGGAATATACAGCTTGTCGTAATTTTCGTGTAGCTGCCCTGGTATTAAAACATTATCTAGTTGCCACAACTGATATTTCGCTGCTAGATAAATTCGTTCGCCATCGGGGGTTGTATAGAGTCCCATAGCACGATTAAAGATCCGTTCAAAACCCGAAAACTTTCCTGCATCATCAGCACCAATCAACATCAAGCGGGAAGTTTGATAGGTTGTCACCGCCAGGGATATATTGTATCGACGTAACCAGGAAATAAAGTTGCGAGAACAGTTGATACCGATAACAGAATTTTGATTGGAATCCTTTTGCTCCTGGGAATTAGTCACCATAATAATTCTCCATAGAAAGTCTGCATTCTAGATTTTAATAAGATAATGCGATCGCAATAAAATTAATGTAATTCAATCGACAATTAACCAACATTTCGCGAGTTGCATCATACTTCTAATAAATTTCATTCAAATCTATTGCTACGAAATGATTTTAGCGATCTAACTCAAAATAATGTCATCGTTAGAAATCAAAAAAACTTATGTTCACAAATCAAGCAGTAATCACTCTTCGATAATAGGCATTGCGATGCCAACTTTTTTCAGATCTCTTATAGGCAAGGCTCAGATGTTGATTGATTTGTTTTCTTAATTGAGTTTGACTTAAAACCAAGAGTCGAGGGTACATTCGGTAATCTGTATAAGTGAGATAAGGAACTAAGGCACTGGCAACTACAGAAGTCATTAAACCAGGACCTGTTTTAAACCAAGGACCTTCATTACAATACTCAGCCAAATTGTGTACTGCTTGATAAAAAGCAGTGCGAATCATCGTTTGTCCCGGGATACAACCGATAAAATTATTGCCAATACAGGAAAAATCCTCTTGTAAAACTACTAATTCAGGTTGAAGCTCAACCAGCCAATCTAGGGATTGACGACACAAATCGTCAGCGTCGGCATAGAATCCTCCCATCTTATTGAGATATGCTAACCGAAAGAAATCTGCTTGAGTAGCAGGTTGATCGCAATTTTTAAAAGCTTTAAAGACTTGTTTATCGTAATGCTCATGTAAAAAAGCGATCGCAGTATTTAAAGAAAAACGAGTGTATTCATAATCTGGGTTATGGTCGAGCCAACTTTGACAAACTCTGGTAATTTCCGCTGGGGGTTCTGGTTCATCCCAAAACTGGACAATCCGTTTAGGAATAGTCGGGTAGTTGGATGGGTTTTGAGAAAGGGCTTTTTCAATACCGGCAAAGATTCCTTGCTGCCTCAGATCTCTAGCTAAGTATAAGGAAGTACCCAAATAAGTGGGCTCTAAGGTTAACAAACTACCCAGTTCTAAAATCCTGTCGTATCCTTGAATCTGTTGCGCTAATTGTAATTTTTTAAGCAAGGGAGGATTAATTCGTAACTCATTAGTTACCATAGCAGGATGGCTTCTGAGGGGAACAGCAACTTTACCAGGAGGCGTTTTACGGTTCAATTCTGCGGTAGCTAGCTGGAACTGTTCGCGAGCTTCGTTGATTCTGCCTGTCAGCATCAGGATTGTGGCTAACCTGCTTCTGGCTACTGTAGAAATCGGGGCAATAGCGATCGCCTGACGATAATGTAGTTCTGCTTG
>JBCCNG010000359.1:0-5132 GCA_039025955.1 Cyanobacteria bacterium P01_C01_bin.72
ATCTAAAGAACCCTGTTCCAGTTCTTTGACAAAGGGCATAGCTAAAATAGCTTGATAAATAGTTTCGATGTTTTTCCAAGCCTGAAGCGAAAATTGCACCATATTTTTTTTAATAGTTAATGAGTAGTTGTCGGTTATGTAAAAGGTCAATCCGATAGCAGACGATCGCTTTATAAGCTATTTATTTCTTGTAGTTTGGCTATAGAATCATAATTCAGATGCGATTGAGGAGCAGAGCCAAAATTTAGAGCGTTTGTCCAACCAATTTAATCATATAAGTCTTATACTTCAGTATCATGTAAAGTACTAATTTTCTTATTCCCTCTCAAACTAGGCACTTTATCTGACATTATTAAGCCTGCTGTATAAAATTAATGAAACTTCAAGATATTTTTAATCTCAGTAGACGCTGGCTGGCTGCTACTCCAGAAAGAGCTTTAGATGTCGCCTATCGTGCAGCGATTAAGATTAAGGCACTCGAAGACGATCATTTTGCAGGACAGATGGTGTCAGCTAGCTCGGCAGAATATTCGGCAAGCGTGATTAAGGTTTTTCAAGGGGATGTCCGCAATTATCTCAATACAATTAAGGCGAGACTAACCGAATTTAAGCTTAGTCGAGGCTTGTTAATTTTTGCCGATACTCAACCGAATGATTCAACTCAAAGTCTTGTTCGCTACACTAACGGTTTTGATGATACTCGCGAATTGACGACGATTGAAAAATTAGCCTTTATCGATGCGGTAACAGATAAATATAAAAACGCTGCTGTTTCCCAGTTAGCAATTACTCCTACTCGCCGAATGACTCGGAATCAGCGAGACCAACGATTAATTATTAACCGAAATGAGCGATCGCTCGCTACCAACAGTTCTTTGTCTGAGGCAAATGGTAAAGACCCGAATACGGAAACTATTATCGATAAAACCAGCGTTTTACCTCGCTCTTTTCTGCGGACGCTCAATCGTATTAAGCAGGAAATAGATCCCAAATCGGAAGATACAGAAGAAGAAGTAGTCAAAAAATTCCGTAAAAGCCGCAATAAAACAGCAATTTCGATCAGGTTTTTATTGATTCTGATTATCATTCCCCTGCTGACTCACCAAGTAACCAAAAGCGTGCTGATTACCCCCTTAGTGCAGCGTTATTTTGACGAGCATCCCCAGCAGGTTTTATTTATCAACCAAGATTTAGAAGAAGAAGCGTTTATAGAGTTACACCAATATGAAGAAAAACAGCATTTCAAGAGAATGATTGGTTTGATTCCGCCCTTATTATCAGAAGCAGAAGAAAAAGCAGAGATCAGAGAAAAAGCAGAGGAGTTATCCGAAGAATTTAGAGGACGGGGTATTAATGCGATCGGCAACGTATTCGCTGATTTCCTATCCCTGCTGGCTTTTGGCGGTATTATTTATTTTTGCAAACGAGAAATTCAGGTGATCAAATCATTTCTCGATGAAATTGCCTATGGTTTAAGCGATAGCGCCAAGGCATTTTTGATTATTTTGCTGACTGATATGTTTGTGGGCTATCACTCGCCTCATGGTTGGGAAATTATTCTCGAAGGTATCGCTAGACATTTAGGACTGCCAGAAAATAGAGATTTCAACTTCTTATTTATTGCCACTTTTCCCGTAATTTTAGACACGGTATTGAAATACTGGATCTTCCGCTATCTCAATCGTATTTCCCCCTCTTCAGTGGCAACTTACAAGAACATGAACGAGTAAAATACGGACTTATCTAAAGCTTAAGCTTCATAACTAAGTCTCTGATAACTTTTGAGAAGAGGAAAGATAAATTTAGGGGCGAAAGGAGATATAGAACTGAGATGAGATTCTAAAGGCTAAAAGCTAAAAGCTAAAAGCGATAATGCGTCGCTAATACTTTAGTATAATATTGCCACTACTTTAATCGTTAATTGAGTTGACATAACAGCAAGCTAAATTTCTGTTCAGTATCAGTATAGTTTTTGATCAGGTTTAAGCCATATTGGGAACTGCTCAAATATTTTGCCATTTTCTCAGCATCAAACTTACGAGATATTTCTGTAAGAATCTTTTCCCCTTGTTCCAAATCAATAGTCAAATTTATATTAGCTAAAGTAACAGTTTGCTCTACTTGACTAATCAAGTACATCTCTATCTGATGAGCAGTTGAATTATAGATAGCTTGATGTTTAAATTGCTGAAGATCAAAATTGCCACCAAAGCGATTATTGAGGTGTTGCAGCATATTCAGATTAAAAGCGGCGGTAATACCTTGGGCATCGTTGTAGGCAGCTTCTAATATTGCTTGAGGTTTCTGTAAGTCAATTCCTAGTAAAAAATAGTCTCCTGGATGCAAAGCAGAAGTTACTTGTTGCATCAGGCGATCGCATTCTTGAGAATTAAAATTACCGATGCTGCTGCCCAGAAAGATAATCATTCTTTTGCCAATATTGCTGTGGGCTAGCTGCTCTAAAGCCTGGCTATAGGTAGCTACCTTTCCCTGGATTTTTAGCTGTGGATAATCCGCTAATAGATTCTTGGCACTGGTTTGTAAAATACTGTCGCTAACATCAACAGGCACATAATATAGAGCAGAATCCTGAGAGCGATAGGCATTAAATAGATAACGAGTTTTAGTCGAGCTACCGCTACCTAATTCAACTAACTCCACAGCCTGAGTACGCTCAATTATTTCTGTCCCATACTGTTGTAGAATACCAGCCTCCGTTCGGGTCGGATAGTATTCTGGGAGTTCACATATTTGCTCAAATAATTGTGAGCCTTTTTGATCATAAAAATAACGAGCAGGCAGGGATTTTGGTACTTGCCGCAAACCAGAGATCGCATCTTGAATATCATCTTGTTCTATGGCTTTAGGGTCTAATAAATAATCAATTTCTAACCTTTGGCTAGAAGAAAAATGAATGCTTGCTGACTCAGAAGAAGATAACATAGGCTCTGTTTTATATTTATTAAAGTGCGTGGGGAAATAAAAATAATCTAGTTTACTAACTAATAAATGTCTTCAACTATGGCTATCAGAGTAGATTTATTACAGCCGAAAAAGTTCTAGGTGCAAAATTGACTCACAATTGTGCTAGCGTGCTCAGTTGATTTTATCCCGTGATATTAATAGCTAATTTCAATTCCCCAAGGCTGGCTTTTATTGAGAAGCCGTCTACTTATTTACATGCTGCAAACTTTAGTAAAAACTTGAAATACTTGCGGGAACAAGAATTAGGCTAAGATCTTCATGGTTATCAATCATAATTTTGGGAACAAAGTGATTTCTTTACATACTCCAGAATGTCATTAGTGTGCCTACTACTTGACTCAGAAAACCAATCTTTGTCAAACGATTCGCAGCACTCCAGGGCAAGGCGTAATGCCGAAGGGAGATTGATGGCGATTTTGCTGAGTATCTGGTGGAATTAACTGACGGCGGTGCAGACTATAGCTTTGAATGTATCGGCAATGTTGAGGTGATGCGTCAGGTGCTAGGATGCTGTCATAAAGGCCGGGGCGTATTTACAGTCATTGGAGTGGCTGGTGCAGGAGAAGAAATTAGGACTCGTCCTTTTCAATTAGTTACGGGTAGAGTATGGCAGGGTGGTGCGAGGAGAGGTATGGATGTTCTCAAAACTGTTGATTGCTGAGCCTAAATTTGAGTTTAAATTTTTGAGCCTAAATTACTGGGTGCTAGTTATAGAATTCGAGTCGCCCTGAATTTTTGCTTCCATAAAGTCGAGATATTTTGAGCCGAGCATACCAAACACAATAAAGATAAAGATAGCTGAAAAAACAGTAGCGCGTTCAAACATAGTTTTAAAGTTAGATTATTCGCCTGTAACTCTTTGTTTGATTGTCAGCTAATTTTATTGATCTGCCATTGGTTTTTTTACACAACTTTCTTGAGGAAAACTTGATAAAACTTACGTGTTTCTATGGATAACATAGTTGTTTTCGCGTAATAAAATTTAGATGCTGGGTAAATCCACTTGATTAAACATCAAACTGTTGAAATAGAGATTATTGAGGATTAGTGACAAGTATGGATTGAAGCTCATATTGATGGCGATTTGCGAAGCATAGCCGCCCTATCCTAAAGGATTCCCTTCGGTCAAGGATACCGCTTCGCACTTGTCCTTGTCGCCTTGAGGATAAAGGCATCGCATTTATTCCAGCCCTAATTATCGAAAATAATCTAAAAACTAATGACTAAAAGCCAGTTGATGAACAACACACAACCTTTAACTTGCCACGAATGAACAATGAGCTATTAAACTATTTAAAATTGTCTACCAAACAAGATTGGTTGAAATACTATGACGATGATTGGGCAAGAAATAAAAATATCAACCCGCCAGAATACCTTAGTAAACGGCTGCTTAAGCTAACCCAGATCAAATTAGCTCAAATCTCTGCTGCTATAGTTCAACCGCCACGGGCTAAAAATATTTTCCTCGTTGAACAGCAGCCAATTAACTTTATCGCTGGTTTCTTTGCCAGTGTAATTGCGGAGGTAAATTTATTTCTTTGCGATCCTGGTTGGCAACGACAAGAGTGGCAACAGGTGTTGGGTTTAGTCAAGCCAGACTTAATATTAGGAGAAAAAACTACTATAGATTTGATTCACCAGTTAGAATCAGCTTCTGGTCAACCAGCACCAATTGTCCAACAAGGATTATCCTCTCCCTCTTTAATTATGATTCCCACGGGGGGTACTTCTGGGAAGCTCAAATTTGCGGTTCATAGTTGGCAGACTCTAGCTGCCTCGGTAGAGGGATTTAAAAGCTTCTTTGCTTGTGAGCAGATCAATTCCTGTTGTACTTTACCTCTCTATCACGTCAGCGGTTTAATGCAGTTGATGCGGTCATTTCTAACTCAGGGAAATTTGACAATCTGCTCTTATAAATTAATTACCGCCCTACCGTTTACTCTCGATCAATCAGCCTACTTTATCTCTTTAATTCCCACCCAGCTTAAGTTTCTCCTGGCTGAATCTCCTAAGTGGCTAGGAGAAACTTAAGCTGGGTGGGAATTAAAGAGATAAAGTAGGCTGATTGATCGAGAGTAAACGGTAGGGCGGTAATTAATTTATAAGAGCAGATTGTCAAATTTCCCTGAGTTAGAAATGACCGC
>JBCCNG010000360.1:0-5120 GCA_039025955.1 Cyanobacteria bacterium P01_C01_bin.72
TGGGTTTCTAAAATTTTATTCATAATGATTGTTTTTACATGCTGTTCATAATTAGTTAATGTAATAGGTTATAGGAATAATTCTAATTACAATTAATTATGCCTACTTACTTAGATGAAACTGGAGGAAGAAAATATCTTTTTCCAAAATAGAGAATACTACACAGTAAATTAACGTAGTATTCTCTGTCTATTAGTCAAGAATAAATTCTCTGTTATGTAACTAAACTAGTGGACATGGGCGTAAATAGAGTTAACATTCAATTCATCTCAAACTCTTGCTACCTACTACCTATATGCGAAGCGGCTTGCGCTTGTAACACCAGACATATTCCTTGGGACTACTTAAGCGAGGCGGTACTAGGTTTCCCTATTTTTTAGTAACAAAATAATATTCACCAGCTTTTCCAGATAGCCGATTAAACAACATGCCAGTTCCTGCTTGATAGTGGTTAATATCTGTAAATCCAGCCTCTTTTAAAGCAGAAGTTACTTCTTGAAGACCATATCCTTTAACAAACCAATTAAGCTCGGAGCGTTTCCAGCTATTATCAACTGGATTATAGATAGTAATATAAATATTCCCGATTTTGGTTTCTTGATTATAAAATCTGATCAAAGTCCAACCCTGTTCATCACTCGCATCTCCCAGTATGTCTCCATTCCAGCTCCCTCTATAGCATTCATCCAATCTAAGATCAAAGACAAATAGCCCGCCTGGTAATAAGGCTTCATAGACATTTTTAAAAGTTAAAGTCAGGTCTTCTAGTTCGGTTATATGGTTAAAACCAAAGTTAGTACAAATGACTCCATTAAAAGAGGCTGGTAATTTGAAGTAGCGAGCATCCTCTAAAATAAATTTACTCTGGGGGGCTTTGTTACGGGCATAATGTAGTAATTCTGAAGAACCATCAAGTCCAGTAACTTGATACCCTTGATTCTGTAAGTTTTCCGCTAGCTCTCCTGTTCCGCAGCAAATATCAAGAATAGAGGAGTTTTGAGGAATATGCTTGAGCAATAATTTCTTAACATTGGGCAATTTAGCCTTAACACATCTAGGTCCCCAATCTTCACTCATGACGCGAGCGAAAGCATCGTAAGCTGAGTAAATATTGTTTTCAGTCATTGTGCTTTCAGTCATTGTGTTTTCGGTCATTTTAATTTTCCTCGTTGTTGATCTTTAAGTTAATTTTGTTAGTTGATAGCGTTGCTCGGATTTATGAGGTACGCTTTGATTTGTTTGGGAAAAGGCTGAAGGCTGGCTGCCT
The DNA here is from genome assembly GCA_039025955.1 of Cyanobacteria bacterium P01_C01_bin.72. Taxonomy (GTDB): domain Bacteria; phylum Cyanobacteriota; class Cyanobacteriia; order Cyanobacteriales; family Xenococcaceae; genus Waterburya. The sequence continues at coordinate 1,268 of JBCCNG010000360.1, forward strand.
GATACATCTGTGTCAATCCCATATTGTTTGTAGAAATTGGATCTTGTCAGTACGGTATCTCAATGCTTAAAAGCGATCGCATCCTTAAAAAATACCTTGTGACTCAATAAAACAGAATCATGATGTTGAGGGGGTTTGAGGTGCTTGTGTCAGGCAGCCAGGGCTAAAGGTTAAAAAGAAAAATGTTGTGCCTCATGATTATGAGAATTGCTATAGATAATCTTGACTAATCAGATAAGAGATATAAGTATTAACCAATTTGTGATCACAGGGTGGACAAATAATTGAGGTTTCAGCTAATCCAGAATAGGTATTGTCTGCCTCAAGTTGTTGATCAATCTCTTCTTCCTCCATACTGCTGCTTTCTTGTTTGGCAAAAATACTAATAAGTGGGGCTAAGGCATTGTCTGAAGCTGTTTCCATTGCAGCTAGTAGTAGTTCGCGCCACTGTTGATAATCAATTTGTTCTCCTGAGTAACCCAAAGAAATGATGGATTCAGCTATTTGATTCCAAGGTGTCGGTTTTGGGTTCAACAGATGAAACGTTTTGCCTAACGATTCTGGTTGACTAGATAGATGAAAGATCGCCCTGACGGTGAAGTCTACAGGAATCAAGTTGACTAGAGAGTCATCTAACGGTGCGCTACCGAGCTGAATGCAGCCACGAATCATCCTATAGGTGTGATCATCAGGATTGCAGACACCGCTCAGGCTATGTCCTGATATCCTTCCTGGTCGGTAGATAGTTACTGGGATACCGCGATCACGAGCCAGAGCAACTATTTTTTCTGCCACCCATTTACTTTGAGTGTAGCCACCGCCGATTTGCGACCAGCGATCAATCGGAGTGTCTTCTCGGATAATCTCTAACTCAGGATCGGCAGCAGCAACCACACCTTTGGTAGAAATAAAGTGTACTGGCTTAACCTTACTTTGAACTGCTAGTTTTAAAACTTCTTGGGTTCCTGAGACATTAGCCGCTTTAAGTTGGGAGTAAGGATAAGTAAAGTTAACCCAAGCACCATTATGGTAAATGACATCAACACTGCCCGCTATGGTGTTAAATTGCTCTATTGACAACCCCAGAAGTGGTTGAGCTAAATCTCCCACCAGGGGAATAATCCGCTGACCAGTATCATCATCCCATAATAAATAAGACTTTAATTTATTTTCAATTCTCTCTTTGGCTTGAGCAATACTTTCAGCGCGAATTAGGCAATAAATATCTGCTGTAGTCTGCTCTAGTAATTCATGAAGTAAGAAAGCTCCTAAAAAACCAGTGGCACCTGTAATTAAAATGCTGTTGGGTGTAGTAGTTATATTGACAGGATTTTCGCCAGGAACAATCTCAGGGTCTAAAAATACTTCAGAAGAGAGGTCAATAATTTTTTCTGACTCGCTACCTATTGGGGTATCTCCCCCTGTCTCAACTATTTCCGTGATTCTCTGTCCTAATTCGTCAATGTTCGGTGCATCGAAGAGAACCTTCAGGGGTAAATCGATCTCAAAAGTAGCTCTAACTTTTGCCAGTAGTTGGGTAACAAGTAATGAATGTCCACCTAGCTCAAAAAAGTCGTCATGGATGCCAATTTTTTTCAACCCTAATATTTCTGTCCAAATTTCTGCTAACTGTTTCTCTAGGTCAGTCCGCGGTGCAACATAATTCTGAGTTAATTCAAAACGAGTTTGTTCAGGATCGGGTAGTGATTGATAGTCAATCTTGCCGTTAGCAGTTAAGGGCAATGCCTTCAAGACCACAAACGCCGTCGGTATCATGTATTCGGGAAACTGAGTCAGACAGAAGTTGCGTAATTCACTGGCGATCGCTGAATCTTGATGTTGATGGAGCAAACGAAACTCAGGCTCAGCCACGACATAGGCAATTAAACGTTTATTATTTAATGACCTTTCATCGGTCACAATGGCTACTGACTGAATACCTTCATGCTGCCCTAGCTTACTTTCAATTTCGCCTAATTCAATCCGAAAGCCTCTAATTTTGACCTGGCGATCAATTCTGCCCAGAAATTCAATATTGCCATCAGTCAGGTATTTGACTAAATCACCTGTTTTGTATAGTGTTTGGCTATGTTCAGCCGACTGTTGTTCTTTAAAAGGGTTAGGAATAAATTTCTCTTGAGTTAATTCTGGGCGGTGGAGATAACCTCGACTAACCTGCATGCCACCAATGTATAGTTCTCCAGGCACTCCCAGAGGCACTGGCTGGAGTTGTTCATCTAAAATATAAACCTGATTGTTAGGTAAAGGTTTGCCGATTGATACTGTTTTTGCTTCGTTATTAGCTGTAGCTTCAACTGGGTAAGTTAACACTCCGACAGTGGTTTCCGTCGGACCATAATGATTAAAAATCTGGCAGTCAGGCTTTTGCTGGCGAATTTTAGCAATTAACCGCCAATTACTGGCTTCTCCCCCTAAAATTAGCTTCTTCCGAGGTAAGAATTCTACTGCTGACGATGAGGCTAATAGTGCCGACAGATGGGAAGGCACTATCTTAAGATAATCGATCGGATAATCTTGGCAATACCGAGCAAATGCTTGAGGATCAGAAGCTATTTCTTGGTCGATTATGTGTAGGCAGCCTCCAGTACATAAAGCGGGAAACAGCATTGTGTTGCCCAAATCCGCTGCCAAGGTAGATACCGTAGCAAAGCTAGCATCTGGTAAGAAATTGAATCTGGCGATAATGGAGTGGATATAGTTATTTAATTGTCTATGCTCCACCGCAACTGCTTTAGGCGTACCCGTGGAACCAGATGTATAAATGGCGTAGGCTAAGTTATCAGGCTTTACTTGGTGCTTTAGTTCATTTTGATTCGCAGCGGCAATAGCTTCCCAGTCCGTATCCAGACAAATTAATTGGGCAATATCTGAAGGAATTTTCTCCATCAGCGATCGCTGAGTCAATAATACCGATACCCCAGCATCCTGTAAGCGAAAAGTTAATCCTTCAGTGGGTAAAGCTGAATCTAACGGTAAATATGCCGCACCAGCCTTGAGAATCCCTAGCATGGCGATGATTGAGCGATGCGACCGCTCTACATACAAGCCAACTATAGATTCTGTGGTAACTCCCTGTTGTTGTAGATAGACCGATAGCTGATCAGCTTGTTGATTTAATTCACTGTAGGTTAGTTGTTCTGAACCAGAAATTATGGCAGTCTTATCAGGTGTTTTGGCAACCTGAGATTCAAATAGCTGATGAATACATTGATCTTGAGCATAGTTAGCGATGCTGTAATTAAATTCTACTAGTAGTTGATGACGTTGTTGGCGATCGAGAATGTTTAATTCTCCTACTGTCGCTTCTGGATGATCAGCTACCCTTGCTACTAAAGTCCTAAACTGTCGTCCTAAAAGCTCAATAGATTCAGTAGTAAATCTATTAGCATCATAGTAAAATTCCGCAACCAAATAATCTTGTATTGGCTGACAAATCAGCTTGATTTTAAATTCTTCTAGATCAGTATCCTGCCGATCGACAGAAAATGAGACCCCATCAACTTCATATTTTTGCTGTACTTGCTTCAGCTCAAAGCTAATGTCTGGAATCGAATAGCCTGAAGTTTTATCTTCACCATGATCTCGCCAGAAATCTTCTTGATACTGCTCCGCCTGCTCTAAGTTATTTTCGATAACAGATAAGATTTCTGAAAAAGTAAATTGCTTTGATACAATACAAGATTATTTGGTTGCTGAATTTTACTATTTTGCTATTTGTTTTACTACTGAATCTATTGAGCTTTTAGGACGACAGTTTAGGACTTTAGTAGCATGGGTAGCTGATCATCCAGAAGCGACAGTAGGAGAATTAAACATTCTCGATCGCCAACAA
>JBCCNG010000361.1:0-5118 GCA_039025955.1 Cyanobacteria bacterium P01_C01_bin.72
ACTTGCTCCAGCTTTGGAGGGAGTTGATGCCGTGATTGATGCCGCTACCGCTAGAGTTACCGATAATCTTAGAGCCAGGGATGTTGATTGGTTGGGAAAAGTAAATCTGATTCAGGCAACTCTAGCGGTAGCGGCATCAATCACGGCATCAACTCCCTCCAAAGCTGGAGCAAGTGTCGAGCGATCGCTAAGATCTCCTTTAACTATCTCCGCACCCCATTCTTTGAGAAAAATTGCCTTGTTGGGATTACGTACTAAACAGCGTACCTCATGGTCTTCATCTAAAGCCTGACGAGCCACTTGTCTACCCAAGGTGCCAGTTGCGCCAACTACCAATAATTTCATTTAAGGATTTTTGTAATATTTTTTAACGTTTCTCTAAGTATTTTATCAAAGAGTTATTTGTTTATACATTTATCTTAATAAGAGGCAAGTAAAAGGGTGGTTTAAATCATACTTTCTAGGACGGCACCTACTACCCGATGGTCAGGATCAGTTTTGAGCTGGGTTAGAGTGGCGATCGCTTTTTGATCTTGATATCGACCCAGAGATTTGGCTACCTGGAGGCGAATTCGCCAAGATTCGTCGTTGGCAAAAGAGAGGAGTAAGTTTAAAGCAGCACTTTCCTGGGGAGATTTCGCCAATAAACCCAGGGCGCTAAGACAAGATTCCATAACGGGTTCATCTTCTCCTGCTAAACCAATCTCACAGATCTCTAACAGCTCTTGAGGACTTTTGAGATCTACGATGGCAGCAATAATGCTGCGACGCACTAGCCAGTGATTGTCAGATTCATACATTTTTCTCAGGTGAGTCACAGCTCTATCCCCGTAAAATGAGAGAGAGTTAGCTGCTTCCGCCCGAACGTTGGGGTCACTGTCTTGCTGAATCATAGTCAGCAAAGCTTGGAAAGCATCTTCGCTTTGTTTCCTGCCTAAACCCATTGCCACAAAAGACCGTACCAAGAACTCTGAATCATTGACGTGATTCAACAACAGTGGTGCAGCAACATCAGCCTCACAATTTCTTAGCTCACGAATCCCTTTCATTCGACGTTGGGGATCTTCGTCATTTAGAGCATTTTTGATCTGTTCGATATCCATAAATTAAAATTTACATTACGAAATTACCATACTTGATCTTATTACCCTTAATAGCTGTCCTGAGAAATATATTTTCTCTGGAGGCAAACAAATAAAGACCTACTTTGTTGCCGAAGAAACGCTATATAGTAGATACTGAACCTGAAAGATGAAAAATGCTGAGTGATAAAATAAAGCAATTAATTGCCAAATCTCGTATTGTTAGTTTTGATTGGCAAGACTATCCTGAATCGGCGATCGCCATATTTCAGCAAGCAGATAATGACGGTAGATATCTCACTGAAGCAGATATTTCACATCTACAAGAAATTATCCCCAGTTTGGCGACAGGATTAGCCCAAGGAAGGATTTTGCGAGACAATGTAGTCGAGATAATTGCCGCGGCGAGAGCGGTAGTGCTGGATGCAAATCCTGGCATCGTCGAGCCTGGAGGTGGTTTATATCCCCCTTCTCGCGCCGAAGCCTGCTGGCGTGACTTTTGGCATTTCTTACGCTGCATCAGCTATGGCGTTAGCGGACAAAGAGTCGATTACATTAGCGATCGCGGTTTAGGCTACATGGAACAGCTTTACCAAGAGTTGCAAGTCCCTCTAGAGGCAATGCTTTTAGGCTTAGAACAGCTCAAAGTCTTTAGTCTGAGATATTTTGCTCCCGAACAGCATAGCGAACTGGAATCTTATTTTGATCGTCTGATTGAGTCAATGAGTCGGTTTTCCGTAGCAGGTTGATCTGGTCTTACAACATTATTAAATTGGAGAGAAGTTAAAGGTTATGTGTTGTTTGTTAATTGGTTTTTAGTTTTTAGCTTTTAGCTTCTAGCCGGGCTGATGGAAGCAAGTCTCTCAAACCCTTATATTATATAAGTTTTACTTTTAAGGCTTAAAGCTTATATTTTGGTGATTCCATCTTCATCAAGCTATTGATGTTACGTCATTTGAGGATGGAAATTGCACGAATTCTCAAGTATTCATAAAGATGTGTCCATCAGCCAAACTAAAAGTTTTTAAACGGATATCCTCTTAGAGTCCAATCTAGGCTGATTACTTCCTCAATAACATTAAACAAGTCAATAATGACACTGTTAAGAACTTTTGAAAATAAATAATCTGGAAGTATAGAACAGTAAGAATAATATGCTTAACCAAGAACAAATTGCGAACGTTGAGAATGCAGTATTAATAGGAAGTGCAGCCTGGAAAAAAGCTTTTAATTCAGGAGATGCGGCAGGTTGTGCTGCTCAATACGAAGCAACTGCGGTAATGAATGCTAAACCTTTTGGAACTTTTACAGGTAGTGCAGCAATTCAGGAATTCTGGCAAAAGCTGATTGATGATGGTTTTGCTGATGTTGAATACTTAGAACCAAATCTGAAAGTTCTGGATGCAACCAGTGCCATACTTTCTTCTCCCTGGAAAATGAATAAAGCACAGGGTTTAATTCATGGAGAATTATGGGTATTGCAAAAGGATGGTACGGCAAAAATGCGTAATGATGACTTTGAGGCAATATAACTGTCTAGCCTGAAAAGGATAGGTTAACAGACAGAAGGCTGGAACATACTTTTTTCAACAATTAATCTTATTGAGGCAGCGCGTACGCGCACAAAGGCGCATAGTCCTAAAGGATACCGCCTCACATATCGTCTGCGAGCGACAGGGCTTTCGCCCAAAGCGGGCGCTGCTACCGCAGCAGAGTTTGCGGAGCAAACCTGGACGCGAATGCGACTGCGCCGCGCCTGTCCCTTCGGGACAGTGCGCTCTGGTTGCCGAAGGCAACACTGGTGCTTCGCACCGCACGACTGGGAAGCTTTGCTTCCGCGTCTCTCATATTTTGAGGGGCTGTCTTTCTCCATTTACCTTCCTGATTGGTGTTTAAGCTACTTATTGCCCCACAGTGGATTCTGTTCATAGTTGGGACTTAGTGGTATATGCTACAGATAAAAGTCGTCGGCTTGTTTAATTAAAATTTTAAATAAATGAAATTAGATTTAGAAAGGGCTACTGCTGACAATAAAGTCAGAAATAAGATTAAATTATTATTTATCACTACTGGTTTAGGGTCTGGCGGCGCAGAAGTAATGTTAGTCAGTTTATTATCGAGTATTGATCGCGATCGCTTTGAAGCATCAGTTATTTCTTTATTGGATCAGGGTGTTTATGGCGAAAAAATTCGGCAGCTAGATATACCTGTTTATTGTGTTGAAATGTTGGCAGGAAGACCTACCCTTAGTTCTGCAGCTCGTCTTAAGGCAATCATTAGTGAAATCGAACCTGATTTGATTCAGGGTTGGATGTATCACGCCAATTTGGCAGCGCAATTTTTTAACTTCTTTGTCAATCGTCGAATTCCTGTGCTGTGGAGTATTCACCATTCCCTTCATGATTTGGGTTCAGAGAAACTTTTGACTCAGGCGATTATCCACTTTGGTCGTTGGTCTTCACGGTACACGGGACAAGTAGCTTTTGTTTCTGAAAGAAGTCAGGCTCAACATCAGGCATTAGGTTATTCTCAAGCTAATAGCTGTGTTATACCTAACGGTTTTGATACGGAAAAATTCCAAGCCAATCTTGAGATTAGACGTCAATTTCGTCAAGAATTAGGTGTTGCAGAGGATACTTTCTTAATTGGCTCCATAGCTCGATACCACCCCATGAAAGATCATGCTAATTTTTTGCGAGCAGCTCAAATTCTCTTGACAGACTATCCTGAAACCAAGTTTGTAATGGTAGGAACTGACGTTGAGGCGCAAAATTCCGCTTTAACTAGTTTGATTGAAGAATTGGGTATCGGCGATCGCATTTTTCTTTTAGGACAGCGTGATAATATTCCACAAATCACTCCTGCTCTAGATATTTTGACCTCCTCTTCCGCCTATGGCGAGGCTTTTCCCCTGGTGATTGGGGAAGCAATGTCTTGTGAAGTGATTTGCGTTGTGACCGATATTGGCGATTCTGGCTGGATTGTTGGGGATACAGGTAAGGTTGTGCCACCGAAAAACGCCGCAGCTTTGGCACAAGGTTGGGCAGAAGTAATTAATCTAGATCTGTCTGCTAGAGCAAATCTGGGTAAGTCCGCTCGTAATAGAATAGTGGAAAACTTTTCTCTCAAGTCCGTAGTGGGGCGATACGAACAGCTCTATCAAAGTATGGTCAGCTAGTAACTTAAAACGAAGGCAGAGGGCAGAAGGCAGAAGGTCCAATGCTTCGGATAGGGAATTGAACCCCACAGGGATAAGTTTGAAGGATATTATACATTGGGTTAAACCGAATCGTCTTTGTGCCATCTGCATTTATAGCGAAGCAACGTTAAATTTTTCTATTACAAACGAAAAAAATATGCCGACACCTCAATTGGACTTTGTTGCCGTAGGTCCTTTTAAGACTGGGACTTCTTGGATTTATAATTATCTAACTGATTATCAACAGGTTGCTCTGCCAGCTAAGGTTAAAGAAACTTTTTTCTTTGATCGCAAATTTGAGCGCGGAGAGGACTGGTACTACTCCCACTTTGCATCAATAGAAGCACACCAGCAGGTGGGGGAAATTGCCCCTAGTTACTTTTGCTCTGTTGAGGCTTGTGCTAGGATACACCAACTTTATCCTAACTGTAAGATTATCGTCACTTTGAGAGAACCAGTTGCGCGTCTACTGTCCTTTTTTCAGCATATGAAACAGCGGGGGGAAATTGACCCAAAAGTTACATTTATTGAAGCGATCAAGCAGTTTAAAACCTTGTCTGATTCAGGGCAGTATTATTTGCATTTATCAAGATGGATTGATACTTTTGGCTTAGATAATGTTGAAGTTATTTTCTTTGAAGAACTAGCTAAATCTCCCTCTGAGTTTTCGCGATCGCTCTGTAATAAACTCAGCTTAGAAATAGAATCAACTCACCAAGATCTTGATAAAAAAGTTAATTCTTCCCAAGCTCCAATTAACCATAATCTAGCTAAAATAACTTATTCAAGCGTGAATCTTCTACATAATTTAGGTTTGCATAATCTGGTAGATATTGG
>JBCCNG010000362.1:0-5105 GCA_039025955.1 Cyanobacteria bacterium P01_C01_bin.72
CAAAATTCTTGAGTAACTTGATATTTTCTTTTCTTATTCTGTTACATTCAAGTTCATATTTTTCGTAATCATCAGCCATTTTCTCGCTCTACCATCTTGTGTTTTACCTTTTAGATAATGATATCGAGAATTTTTAATTAACAAGCCGAAATTGAAAAGAGCGCGATCGCCCGTTCTTCGGATCACCAAAAGCGTGTAAGAGCCGATAAATGAGACTTATTCTTTGGAATTAAATGACACTCAATAGTCCAAAAATCTATGTAGGTGGATTGTAGTCTCAAAAAGAATACTATGGGCAAACTCACAAATATTTCTTTTCTGGAAATTGTTTTCAATTTACGTTGCTACAATTAGCGATCACATTCAATTCTTTGCTACCGATTAGGATTACGAAGTAGATAAAACGCCAGCAATAAGAGCAACAGCACTATTATTACCAGCAAAATTTGACCCCAGGTTATGCCAATCATCGCATCACTTATGTTATTTAATTACTAACGTTACGCAATCCAAACTATAAGACTTCAATCCGATTTGTTTTGAAGCTTGCTTTACCAATCAAAATGCGATCAACAATATTTGATGAAAATTTCTATTGTTACTATTCCTTAATTTACTATCTCCTATTTATTTGGATCTGAATCTGGTGTAAAAGCAATTTTACACTTATTACGTTGGCTATAAGCACTCGTTTTAGCAAACTAGAAATAGTTTAGTATAGGAATACAAACTTATGTTAGGACTTATTACTCATTACTTATTACTTACGAACTAGTAATTTAGCTTATCCTAACCAATCCACGTACTGCGATAATTTATATACTTTACTTTACTAAATAAGGAGAAATAAGTTAGAAAAGATAACGCAAATCTAAAGGTTTCGAGTTGGATTAAACTCAAGTATTTACTTGAAGAAAGAAAAGATACAGACAAAAATGGAAGATTGTGAATTATAACTTTCTATTTTTATCTGCATTTATACCTTTAGTTTTAGCAACTTTTACAGCAGATTATTAATTAAACCATTGCCATCGGCAATTCCAAGATCCATTCAATCCAACCTCTTACAGAACTAGCTCGCCTTCTACGAGTGGTATCCGAACCAACAGCAATTTTTTCTTTTCCTTTGCCCATAATAGATACAATTTCATCTTTAGAAAGCGGAGTCGCGTTAACCAGCCATGCAGCCCAATATTAATTAAATATTCGGTGCTGTAAAATGCACTTGAGAAGCTCGATATTGCGCTTCTGGGGATGTTGAGACATCACAAAATATCCATGTTGACTGAGGGAGTACCTTACCTCCTGTTTTGCTTTCTGTTCTCGCGTGACCAGTCCCAGATAGATTGCTGCCGTGACGTAATAGTGAGTCTGTCTTTCCTCAAAGGCATATATTAGGGTGATTTCATCCTTACTTAAAAACCCATTAGCATTATATAACCAACCCAATAAATCGATAAGTCTGGGGAAACTATCCGCTTGAGGAAAAGGAATATTATCATCATCAGGAACTATTTCCGTTTCAGCCAAGATGCTTCTGATATCAGACATCTCAATATCGCTTTTGCTGATACAGTATCGATGTTTTGAAACTAACTCCAGTGAGTTGTATAAATTCTCCTCACTAAAACAGAAACGATAGAACGTAAATATATCATTGGATATTGTCAGAAATATCGGCACAACTTCTTTTTCTATCTTGGAATTCCACAGTCGGTAAGGATAATAAAGCTGTCGGACAATAAAATCTTCGATGGTTTCGCTCTTGGCTTCGATAATCGCGAAAGTCAGTTCACCTTCAAATCCCCCATCAATTTCGCATTGGGAATTAGTTACTTTAATGTTGTGAAACAATCCTGTTTGCAGATTCCTGATTTTATAGTCAAATGTCCCCGTGGACATCCTGCCCGAGACGGTAAAATTAGTCGTTTCGCCCAGCAGGTCATCAATCATGCCTGAGAGGAAGGCACAGATAATAGCGGAAGATTCCGAGTAGATATTGCTAGGTTCAAGAGTTTCAATGTTCGGTGGAAGCTCTCGATAAGCAACCTCTTCTGTAGACTTTTTGGGTAGCTCAAAATAACTTTCAAAAGCCCCAATGATATAATCTCCCCGCGAGATGGGCTGAATTGTTAAGCTATTGTCCTTAAATATTTGGGGCAGCTTAACCGCGTGGTCAAACTTAGTCATCAAGCGAGCTTCGCGCTGCTGATTAATTCTGGTAGATGAAATCTCAAAAAAGCCCTGTCTGGCAATTACCTCAAGAATCTGCTCCTCTTCAAAAATAATTTCCCAGGCTTTATCATTCTTGGACTTGCTTGCAGTCATATCTGTTATGGATTAACAGTTCATTGATTCTGCCACGTCTGGATGCTACCGCATTAATAGCTCTTGTTGCTTTAACTTCGACAATCTCATACTTAGGATCTAAATAAATATCTCTAATCAAATCGGCAGATGAATTACTTACTAAGACTTGACAGCCACGCTCGGTTAACTTGTCACAGAGTTCTTTTAATCTGATTTGCTCTGCTTCTCCAAACCCATTAACACTATAACCAGTAAAAGATGAGGTGTCAGATATAGGATGGTATGGCGGATCGAAGTAAATGAATGCTCCCTTTCTGGCAGTAGAAACGGCTTTGGCGAAATCTCCTTCAAGGATTCTCACATCTCGCTGATTGAGATAAGCACTGACCGATCTAATTACCGCAGGGTCAGCAATTACGGGGTTAGCATAATTTCCATAAGGCACATTAAACTGACCGCTACTGTTGACGCGAAACAGACCGTTAAAACAAGTCTTGTTGAGATAAATAATTCTGGCAGCCCGCTCTAGAGGACTTCTATCCTTAAAATCATCTCTTCTGTCCTGTTCCCTCAGTAAATAGAAATACTCCTTAGAATTATTGGCTCTATGTTCCTGACACAGATCTAATAACTCTTCTGGATTATCTTTGATCGTTAGATAGCAGTTAATAAGCTCGCTATTTGTATCGTTGATGATGCTTTTCTTTGGTTGTAGAGAAAATAAAACCGCACCAGCACCGATAAAGGGTTCGTAATATTGACCGAACTTTTTAGGCAGATACTCTTTGATAGCAGGTAAAAGTTGCCGTTTTCCGCCAGCCCATTTCAAAAACGGTTGAGCAAGAACGTTATGCTTGTATGCCCTTCTTTTGGATGTTGGAGGTAATTTAGAAGCAGTCTTGTCTTGCATTTGGGTAATGAATGGTGTCACTAGTTAAAGGTATCATCTCTGAACGGATATCTATAGTTGCGCTCCGCGCCTCGTATCCTCTGATAAGCACAAGGTATTTGATGCCATTATGCTAGTACTAATATATCATTTGACTTGATTTTTTAGACAACTATGTTTGACTTCGCTGTTCAAAATCTTATTGCCCTTGGCATGAAAAAGCTAGGCAAGGCAGTGGCAGAAGTTACCAAAGAGCAAAAGACCTCATGCTATAGCTCCAAACCCTGGCAAAAATGGCGACCGCACAATACTAAAGCACCTTCTGTCCACTCGTCAAAGGCTAGCTGGGCGGCGGTTTCTACCCCCGTGGCGATATCTCGTCCTGAACGACCGACTAGGGAATTGACATAGGCGGCTAAATTGACATCTTCTGCTAAAACCCAGTCGGGATGAATCTGTCGCTTGAGCATCTCTTCAATCTCCGCTACTCCAGGTAGGGGAATAGCTATTTTCTTTTGTAAACGCGATCGCACTGCGAGATCGATACTCTCGATGTAATTGGTTGCCCCCAAAACAAAGACATAGCTACCTTGAGCCTTTACTCCGTCTACCTCCTGAAGAAACTGATTGACTAAGTTTTGATTTTCTAGATCAGCATCACCACTACCCATATTGCCGCGATTGGGAAACAGGGACTCCATTTCATCGAAAAAGAGAATCGCAGGGGACTGTTGGCGAGCTTGATTAAAGACATCGGCTAAATTACGAGAACTCTGTCCCACCCATTTGCTTCTAATATCGGCGGGGGCATAGCTTTTAAAATACAGTCGTCCCACGGAAGCAAGTACCCTGGCAATTTGGGTTTTTCCTGTTCCTGGTTGACCATAGAGTAGCGCCCCTTTGGGGGGATTAATCCCGGGTGGTAAGTTGGCGTAGTTTGCTACCAGCTTAACTAGTCGTTTTAATTCCTCTGTAATCTTGGAAGGCAGGACAATGTCATTCCAGGTAAGTTCTCCTGCGGGAGCTTGAGACTGGATTAGCGCTTGGAAGTGTTCCTGATTGATTTCCAGTGAACTATCGGGCAAAAGGCGATCGCTGGCATATTGACCCACCTCACTCACTAACTGGCGAATATCCCGCCCTGATTTACCTTCTAGCAGTCGCGCAATCTTCGACCAATCAAAATCAGGAGCGATCTGCATTTCTTTGGTAAATAGCCGTAGCAGAGCAATTCTTTCGGGCTGGGCAGGTAGGGGGATTTCCAGTACCTTATTCAGCCTTGAGCGTACCGCGCTGTCAACTCGCTCAACATAGTTGGTTGCGCCAATCACAAAAACTCCTGTCGCCGCACCACGAAAACCATCAAGTTCCTGTAAAAGCTGATTGATTAGCTCGATTTCATATTGAGAAACGTTGCTTTCCCGTTGGGGAAACAGAGCATCAATTTCATCAATAAATAAGATGGTCGGTGCTTCTCGTCTGGCTCGTTCAAAGGTTTGGGCTAATTTTTTGCTCGCTTCCCCCACATATTGCGATCGCATTTCGGCAATGGACAAATCGATGAAGCGGCAGCCAGCAGCCTGTGCTAATACTCTAGCTACCTGGGTTTTGCCCGTTCCTGGTGCGCCATAGAGCAGCATTCCCTGAGAGGGGGTGACACCGGGGATCGGATCGCGGAAGAAACGTAAAAAGCGTTCCAGAATTTGTTGAAGACTTTGTTTTAATTCGACGCTCAGGATCAATTCTGACCAAGCGTTAGAATCGATCTCTACAGGGGGAAGTAAGCTCTGTTCAAAGTCCTGGCGATTCAAGACCACTTCTTTAGTTAACCATCCCTGTCTTTGAATATAAGCCTGTCCTACTTTGGTTAACAGTCCTTGGATGTCCCGCCCTGATTTACCCTCTA
>JBCCNG010000363.1:0-5104 GCA_039025955.1 Cyanobacteria bacterium P01_C01_bin.72
CGCGTAGCGGTGTACCAGTCAGAAGTCTTTAGTCGATATCGTCGCCGTTAATATCTGTGTAGATAACTGAGGACTGTAAGTTGGGGTTGTCTGTAATTTGAGGACAGGCGGTATCGACCACTATTGTTTGTTGTTTAGGTTTGATCTGATTTTGAGCAGATGCTTCAGGACATCCTGAAATTAGCTCGAAATCTAGATTTTTGAGCTGGGAGGCAAAATAATAATATCCGTGGGCGATACTGCCCTCATACATATAAATCAGCGTTGGTTTGTTAAGGGATTGAACAGTTGCGATCGCCGTGGAGATTTCTCTACTGACATGGGGTTTGTAGGGTTTGAGCCATGATTTAATCGCTACATAAATTGCTAACACGGCAAAGAGGATCTTAAATACGGGCTTGTTACTCAGACTTGTTTGTAAAACTACTCTAAGTAAACAGAAGACAATCAGCGGCACAATGTAGGTAAAGAAAAACTTGCTCTGGCGATATTCTCCAGGTAAGACGAGGTAGGAAATAGAATATAAGGTATAAAGAGCATATAACAGCCTAAACCAGTTTGCTGCCGTAGGAATAGTTTTAGTACAGTATCTAACTACAAACAGTCCGACAATTAATGAAGCTGAAATCAGCAGTATTGCCCCCAGATCTTTTGGTGTACCTCCTGTGCGGGGAGTATAGTCAAGCAGCGACCAAAAGGGGATATAGTTCAAATTCTGTCCGTGTTTAGCATCGGCAAGATTAAAGTGCTGGAATACTTCTCCCGTCGCTAAATATTGCGTAAAAAATAGACAGGCGATCGCCATTGTCATGATAAAGATAGACAATAGGTAACGATAACGGCTTTTGGCTGCTAAACCAGGATGAAACATAATTCCCGCCATCGCCGCAACCATAAAGAAAGGTAGCTGAGAAGGATAGAAGCCCGCTAAGGCAGTTAAGGCGATCGCTAATTTGCCTAAGTAATTGCTCTTAATCTGTCTTGCTAGAATTAGATCTTCGAGGGCGTAGATTAGTAAATAGATACATAGCAGATTCGACCAGTAAAATTGATCCTGTAGCCAACACCAAACAGGTTGAAAGATAATCAACATCGCCAGGGCAAGGGTAGTGGAGGCAGAATCAAAGCCCGATGCTGTTTTGATTAGGGTCAAATACTTGAGAGCGATCGCGGTTAAAACGAGGGAAGTAATAATAGTAGCGGCAACTCCAATATCACCACTGACATAAGTAAAACTCGAATAAATCAGAGTACTTAAGAGTTTCGGCGAGTTATAGAGAATATCAATGATTGGCTGCCCATTTTCTAACTGTATTTGTGCTTTATCTCCGAGAAAAACAATGCTACGTCTTATGTAGAGAAAAATATCGGTATTAAAGCGAGAGGGAATATACTGGGCGTTGGCTAAAGATCTCGCCTTAACTAAGGTGTGGACTAAATAAATCGTAAACAGTAATAGTCCCAGTAGCAAAGATCTCCAGTTGGGCACAGGCAATGGGAGTTTGATGATCGATCTGACTCCAGAAAATCGACTATGAACCCAACTCCCAACCAGGCAGACAATTGAAATAACTGTAGATAGGAACCAGATTAGCTGCAACTGGGGAAAAACGCCGACAACTTTACAGCCAATCAAAATTAAAGCCAGAGTCGCGAGCGCACTAATTAAAATATCTTCAAACTTAACATCCTGACTTTGGTTAAATCGTTGATGCCAGCAGCAGGCGATCGCATTAAGGACGCTGTAGCCCAAGAGATAATAGCAGGGTAACAATACCAAAATACACAACAAACTTGACCTAACTAGCCTCACGATCAAAAAATCAGCCATAAAAAACGAAAATAAGATGAAATACTTAGGGCTTGCTGAAAAACTTGAATTTGATAAGATATCTGTTTAAAAGCTCTTAGCGCAGTTCGTCGAAAGACGATATACAAAGGGGCTTACACCACATATGGCAAATATCCCAAGGTGTCTCTAAAGGGATATATGGGTCGCGGCTTGCACGTGTCGCATTGAGCTTTTGAGGTATCTTCACGAATCTTACTTAAAATTACTATAATTGGCAGAAAAATTATTCATTTCCAATCCCCAGTCCCCAATTCCTAATCTCATCCATATTTAATGTTCAACAGATTGGTAGGAATCAGCCAAAAACTCAGTCCAGACTTGCGACAGGTAATTAGCAGCGTGGGTTGGTTGTCCTTGGAAAAAGTTCTGAGTATCACCCTCAATCTTACCGTTGGTATCTATGTCATTCGCTATTTAGGTTCGGTACAGTTTGGTCAGTTTAGCTATTGCCTCAGTTTGGTCGGCATGTTTGAAGCGATCGCTAAATTGGGTCTAGATACGATTGTCCTGCGAACTCTAGTTAAAGAGGAAGAATCCACCACCGATATTCTTGGTACAGCTTTAATCCTTAAGCTTTTGGGTTCTTTAGCTACTTGGATGCTGATCTTGGGCATAACTCAAGCGATGAAGAATGATCCGCAAGTAAATTGGATGATTATGGTCATTGCTTTAGGACTGATTTTAAGACCGACGGAGGTAATTGATTTCTGGTTTCGTTCCCAGGTAAGAGCTAAACCAGTAGCGCTAGTTCGGAGTCTGAAGCTGTTAATTGGGTCAGTAATTAAAATTAGCTTTATCGCTTTAGGCTATTCCCTGACGGCGTTTGTCTGGCTACTATTGGCAGAAGAAATATTGCGAGCCTTGGGAACGGTGATAATTTACTGGCGCTGTAGTCGTTCAAATCCAGTGCGATCGCTCTCTTTAAGTCGCTGGACGTTTAATTTTGCCAGGGCGAAAGAAATGCTGCAAGATTCTTGGCCTCTTATTTTGTCAGGAGTGATGATTACCATTTATATGAAAGTTGATCAGGTAATGTTGGGCAACATGGCAGGGAAAGAGGCTGTGGGTAACTATGCTGCTGCTGTCAAGTTTTCCGAAGTTTGGTACTTTTTTCCCATGGCAATCTGTACCTCAATCTTCCCCTCCATCATTCAGGCAAAACAGAAAAGCGATCGCGTCTATTATGCGAAGCTACAGCAGCTTTATGACCTTATGGCGTGGCTTTCCCTGGTAATTGCGGTGGTGATGACTTTTGCTTCTGGTTTGCTCGTGCAAATGATTTTAGGCACAGAATATCTTGCCGCAGGGCATATTTTAGCGCTGCATATCTGGGCGGGACCATTTGTCTTTTTGGGCGTTGCTCGCAGTCAGTGGTTGATGGCGGAGAACCTAACCAGACTCAGCTTTGCCTGTACCTCCTTGGGTATGATAGTTAACCTCGTTCTTAACTTCTGGCTGATACCCCTTTATGGTGGCAGTGGAGCAGCGATCGCCACAGTTGTATCCTATGGGGTAGTGTCCCATGTTGCCTGTCTAATTTATCCCAGATTGAGCAATACTGGCTGGATGCTGACTAAGGCTTTATTTATACCGTTAAGGTTTCGTCAGAATTTAATTTATCTGAGCCAGGTAAAAAAAATATTTTCCTAGCCAAAAACTCATAGCAGCGTGGTGGTTCGTTGCTGCTAAACGATCGCCGCAGCTTTGAGATCAAATATCTTCTCAATTATCTCGGCGACAACCTTATCAGGGGTAGACGCGCCAGAAGTTACCCCAACGGTAATTTTGCCTTCTGGAAGCCAGTTTTTAGCAATGATGACATCCTGACCTAACGGTTTATGTTCTAGGCGATTGCGGTCTATAATGCGTTTGACGCTATCAATATGGTAGGAAGGAATATTATGCTCGACAGCAATCTCCTGTAGATGAGTCGTGTTGGAAGAATTAAAGCCACCAATGACGATCATTAAAGACAAGTTTTCTTCAACTAAATTGAACATAGCATCCTGTCTTTCTTGAGTCGCATCACAGATGGTATTGAAGCTCATAAAGTGGTTATTTAACTCGATTGGACCGTGCTTTTTGAGCATAGTTTGTTCCAGCAGCTTGCCGATTTGCTCTGTTTCACTTTTGAGCATGGTGGTTTGATTAGCAATCCCCACTTTGACTAAATCTCGATCAGGATCAAAGTCTTCAGAGTAAGCATTTTTGAACTTAGCGAGAAATTCCGCTTTATCTCCGCCATTAAGAATATAGTTAGTCACATATTCCGCCTGAGATAGATTTAACACCACCAAATAGCGATCAGCAAAGGAACTAGTCGCTACAGTCTCTTCGTGAGCATATTTACCGTGGATTATCGAAGTATAATCGCGTTTTTTATGTTTTTCTACCGAATTCCAGACTTTAGACACCCAAGGGCAGGTAGTATCTACAATTTTGCAGCCTTTAGCATTAAGTAGCTGCATTTCCTGGACGCTAGCACCAAAAGCAGGGAGAATCACCACGTCTCCTGTGTCTACCACGCTAAAATCTTTCTCCTCCCCGACTAATTCAATAAAACCGACGTTCATCTCTTTCAAACGCGAGTTAACAGTAGGATTATGGATGATTTCGTTAGTAATCCAAATCTTCTCGTCAGGGAAATGCTCTCGCGCCTCATAAGCCATGGCGATCGCTCTTTCCACTCCCCAACAAAAACCGAAAGACTCAGCCAAGCGAATAGTGACATCACCTTGTTCAAGACGATAACGGCGATCGCGAATTGTCTGAATCAAATCGCTTTGATACTCGGAATTCATTGTTCCCGCCACTTCCTGACCATGTCCAAAACCGCGACGATGATAGTTTTCTGACTGCTGTAAAGAACGTTTAAAAGCTTTAGTATCAAGTTTTTGCTTAGACATAGAGATATTTAGCTGGAGATTTTATAAGAAAATTAGAGAGAAAAAAGAGTTGCGATCGCGATCAATATTTTACCGATAATTGTTAATTTATGGGTCTTAAGCCTCGTACAGAGGACGAACGAGACACTTTTATTTTAGGACAGCTTTGGACACTGTTGTGCCGCTGAAATTGCTTGGCCTAACTTTGAAACCCACATTCCGCTCTTATGCATCGTCATAAAAAGAATTAAGAATCTGGCGTAGGAATAAATAAGATAATAGCGACGACAAGCCTGGCTGAAAAACTGTAAGATATGCCGTCGATCATCGGTCAAATTAACAACCTGTTTACCAAGGTGTTCAACAG